>JAGBSP010000022.1 GCA_017631855.1 Clostridia bacterium
AGGTCGAACTTATTATATCATATTTGGAGGATTTCTTCTCACCGGTTAACCTTTATTGAACCCCGCCACTATGGCGGGGTTTTCGTTTACAAAAAGAGCTTCTGTGGAATGTTCCACAGAAGCTCTTTCTTTTGATATTTGAGTTAGATGTGATAAACACCCGAACCGACCTTGCGTCCGTCGGGAAGCGTACACGTGGTGTTCGCGGGAACGGTGAGCGTATAGCCCTTGCCGTCGTACTCTACCTCGATCTTACCCGAAACGGTTTCGAGCGAAGCCTTGAAGTCCTTGATTTCTTCGGTCTTCGAGGGGCGGAACGCAAACTCGCTAAAGCCTGCCTTCGTGGGCGTCATTCCCGCAAGGCTCTCGCAGATGGCAAACGCGAAGTTTCCGTGCATCACGTGGTTGTAGGAGAGCACGTAGGTTTCGAAGCTATTGTGCGCGCCCTGATCGATCTCTTCCCAGATGGTCGTTGCACCGAGGTCAAAAATCCGTCCGTAGCTTGCCGCGTTGCGGTTAAAGGCATACTTGAGGAAGGTATCGGTCTCGTCGTTCTCAAAGAGCGCCCAAGGCAGGTACTTATTGCCGTAAAGTCCCGTACACATCGCGTACTTGTCGTCTGCGATCTGCTGTACGGTGCTTCTTCTCAGCAGCTCCTTTTCCCCATCGGGATACAGTCCGAGGTGCAGTGCGGCACCGTTGGATGCCCAGTAGCCGTAGGTATGCTTTTCAGCATCGTAGAAGTTTGCAAGAATTACCTTCTTAATGTCGGCAGCGAGTGCTTCATACTTCTCGGCACTGTCGTCGCCGAGTGCGCGGCAAATCTCGGAAAGCATTCTCGTCACCTCAAAGAAGGTAAAGGTTGCCGAATGCTTCGGGGGCATTCTTCTGGGACTTCCCTCGGGTACGGGGGGATCCCAGTCGCCAAGACCTTCGTCGATGATCAGATCCTTCGATCGACCGATGCATTCCTCGATCCACTCCTTGAGGTGGGGCAGATAGGTCTTTGCGGGGGTCAGGTCGCCGTAGTATTTGAAGAGGTAGTACGGAATGACTACGAGAGATGCGCCGTAGTCGGGATAGCAGTGGTAGTTGGTTCGCATACCGGGCGCGATATTCGTGACGAAGCCGTTGTGGAGCTTCGAGGTGATGATATCGGTATAGTATTTTTCGTAGCAGGTTGCCGTATCGTAATTCACAAGTCCGACGTTACAGTTGACCTGTGCGTCACCCATCCAGCCGCAACGCTCACGCGTCGGACAGTCGGTCGGAACGCCGTGATAGTTCGAACGGAAGGTATTATCGATGATGTTCCAGAATTTCTGCAGATCGGCGTGCGAGGTGCGGAAATCTGCCGTCATTTCAAAGTCGGTCGACATTGCGTATGCCGTGACGATCTCGTGACTCGGGATCTTTCCGTAGCCCTTCGTCAGGTCGTTGATGCCCGTGATCTCGACGTAGCGGAAGCCGTGGTAGGTGAACTTGGGACGGAAGGTCTCGACCTCGCCCGTTCCCTTGGCAATATAAATATCCTGCTGAATCAGCTGATTTGCGTAAGTACCTGCCGAACGGTAGTCGTTCTTTCCGAGCTCGTCGACCGTCTCTGCATAGCGGAGCACGAAGGTCGTTCCTGCGGGTGCTTTGGGGAATTTGAACTCGGCAATTCCCGCCATATTTTCTCCGATATCGATGACCCACGTACCGTCCTTGATACCGTTCGAGGGCTTGATGGACTTGGCGGGGATTTCACGAATGATGCGTACGGGAGGAATGTTGGTGGGCTGCAGCTCGCCCTTGGGTGCTTCGTCCATAACCACGCGTCCCCAACCGAACTCGTCTCCCTCGGGAAGCGCGTAATCCTCGGTTTCAAAGCGTGCGTCGTAGACCTCGCCCGCATAGACGTTGTTGATGATGATCGGGCTGTACTTTGCCGTCCAGGTTTCGGTATTGGTGGAAATCGTTTCGGTCGTTCCGTCGGCATAGGTCAGCACGAGCACAGCAATCAGGCACTCCTGTCCGTAGCGCGGATTGTATTTCGTCCACGCGCGGTTCTGTGCGTAAAATCCCTGTCCGAGCTGTGCGGTGAGAGCGTTCTTTCCCTCTCTGAGGTAGTTCGTTACGTCAAAGCTACGGTAATAGATCAGCTCGCGGTAGTTACTCTGCGGAGGATCGATCAGCGCATCGGTGATGTTTTCCCCATTGATATAGTAGTAAGCATATCCCAAGCCGCTGGCATAGAGCATCGCCTTCTCCACCTTTTTCGCGTCAAACTTGGTGCGAAGGTAGGGGCTTGCGCCGTCGATATACTGTGCGGGACGGATCCACTCTGCCTTCTCCCAGATTGCGGGGTCGACCTCTGTGGCAAAGTCGAGCGTTGCTTCGGCACGCTCACCGTGCGTATCGGTGACCGCGACGGTCATCGTGCACTCCGCACCGTAGGGGAGTGTCATTTCGTCAAAGGTCAGATGGAAGCTCTCCGAGCTCTCGATCACGCCCGACGAAAAGATCTCCTTGCCCTCGGATGCGATCGAAAGGCAGAAGCATTTCTGGTAGGTATCGTTCTTGTCCGAGGAAAGCTTCCAGCCGAAACGCGCGCCTCTGACGGGCACGAGCGAACAGCTCTTCTGATACTCGATGCTCAAATCGTAAAGTTTCAACATAATTTTCTCCTTTAAATTCGTTCAACGTAAAGAAAAAAGACGCACGAAAAAAACACGAAAATCGCTTTCGTTATTCTTTGTGCATCTCCAAATCTCTGCATTGATATTTAATTTGGTACGTTGATTATATCACGCATCTTCCGACTTGTCAAGATACTTGAGAAAAAAAAACAACGTTTTTTCGTGAAATATTATCTTAAAATCTCCATTTGGAATTTAGTTCTTTCAGCTTGCGCTCCGCGGATTTCCACGATATAGTCGAGAAGCAGAATTCCGTCCTCACAGAGGCGGTTATCGACCTTCAGCGTATGCACGCAGACCTCGAACGGCATAATCGGCGTATTATAGACACAATGGTGACGCTTTCCCTCTTCAAAAATCAGCACGGTGGACACCATTCCCTCGCGGATCATACTGACCACGCCCGACGCGTTCTCCGAAAAGGAAACCGCCGTCCGCGAGCCTTCCATGCCCGTAACCTCGGTCTCGTCGTACGAAAGTTCTATGCGTCCGTCCTTTTGCTCGAGCGCTCCCACCGAATTGATCTCG
Source organism: Clostridia bacterium (assembly GCA_017631855.1). Lineage (GTDB taxonomy): Bacteria > Bacillota > Clostridia > Oscillospirales > CAG-272 > HGM12713. Next base: position 3,210 of record JAGBSP010000022.1, read on the forward strand.
ATCACCTCGGGCTCGGGGGTCTGCCCGTCTCCCATTCGGCGGAAGAGATCGTCGCTCTCCTCTGAAAACAGCGATGCCTCTACCTCGTAGCGCACCGATTTGATCCGAATACGGACCTCCTCACAGCGTTCTGACATATCCTCTCTCCTTCTTTCTTCATCATCTTTTCTATTGTATCATTTTTATTTTTTTCTGTCAACCGAAAAACGCTTTTTTCTTTGACAAATCGTGTTTTTTGTGATACAATAAAAAAAAGATTTAATTTTCCGACAAAGGAGATTTTTTATGAGAATTTCTTACACACACGAGTCGATTCGTCTGACGGGACGATGGGACGTTTCGGACCCTCGCTACGCACAAACGACCAACACGGGCTCTTATATTGAATTTTCCTTTTCGGGACGAATGGCGCTTGCCATCTTTGACATTGAGGGCAACAACGCGGACCCCCGACTGCACCTTTGGATTGAGGTGGACGGCGGCGCGCGCGTGGAGAGTGTGATTGACCGCTATCTGCGCATTATGACGCCCGACGACGGCGTGCACGTCTGCCGCATCATTTTCAAAAGCTCGACCGAGGTACACCGCCGTTGGTATGCGCCTTTGCAAAACAAGATCTCGTTTGTGGGCATTGACACCGAAACGCCCGTAGCGCTTCCCGCCGACGAGCGAAAAACCATCGAATTTGTGGGCGACTCGATTACCGAGGGCGTGCTGATTGACGTCGACTTTGCGAGTGGGAGCGACAATCTCTTCCCTGCCGACGCTTATAACCGCGTCTATCAGGACGACATCTGCGCGACCTACGCGTGGCTCACTGCCGAGGCGCTGAATCTCCGCCCGATCATGATGGGCTACGGTGCTGTGGGTGTGACCCGAAGCGGTCAAGGACAGGTGCCGCCCGCCCCCATTGCCTATCCCTATCACTTTGACGGCTCCCCGATCTCACGTCCCGAGCCGAATTTCGTGCTGATCAACCACGGCGCGAACGACCGAAGAAAAACGCCCGAGGAGTATCTTGCGGCGTACGGCGAGCTCTTGGACACGGTACGTGCGCTCAATCCGAACGCGAAGATCATTTCTCTCTCTGCCTTCTGCGGCGCGCACCACGAGGAGCTTGGCAAATTCATTGCCGAATACAACCAAGAGAAGGGCGACGGTGTGCTCTTTATCGACTCGAACGGTTGGATTGAGCCCGAGCCGCTTCACCCCCTGCGCGACGGTCACAAGAAAATCTCCGAGCACCTTACGGAGCTTCTGAGGGATCTTGTAAAATAAAAAACGTTGCAATTACAAAGTGATACCACCTATCACTCAACTTGTGATTGACAACGAAAGCAATCTGTGTTACAATGACTTCAAAGAACATTGGGAGGATTTTATGAAAGAACTGAACTACCAATTCCGTCAGCGCTTGTCGATCGTACACAAGCCGAACCGACGCGATCCCGAAAAAAAGCCGACGGACAACCAGATTGAATTTGACTCGTCCTGGACGATTACCCTTCCGCGCGACGCCGACGTTGTTCTGAAAAACGCCTGCCGCGACCTTGAGGATTATTTTTCTGCCTCGATGGGCATCTCTGTCCGCGTGACGTACGAGGACGAGGCGTGTGGCAAGCAGATCGTTTATGCGATCGATGCGACGCTTCCCGAATACTCCTACCGTTTGACCGTCACCGACGAAAAGGTCACGCTCTGCGGTCAGAACAGCCGCTTTGCCGCGCAGGCAGGTTACTTTATCGAGGATCTGATGAACCTCGACGAGGCTCCTGTGCTCGACCGTCAGGAGATCACCCGTACCTCGCTCTTCAATCCCCGTATGATCCACTCGGGCTACGGACTTGATATGTTCCCCGAGGAATATCTGCGTCACGTGGCGCACGCAGGCATCAGCGCTCTGCTCGTCTTCGTGAAGGACGTGGATATGACACCGCACGGCTATCAGGATTTCAACGATCTGTGCACCCGCGCCGCCGCGTGGGGACTTGACGTCTATGCGTACAGCTATCTCGTCAACCGCCGTCACCCCGACGATCCCGATGCCGAGGAATTTTACGAAAACCTCTACGGTCGCCTCTTTGACCGTTGCCCCTATTTCAAGGGAATCATCTTCGTGGGCGAGTCCTGCGAATTTCCGAGCAAGGACCGCCATACGACGGGCATCATCCGCAAGGAAAACATCGGTCCCGACGGCAAGCCCATCGCTTCGGGCATCTCGCCCGGTTGGTGGCCCTGCACCGACTATCCTCAGTGGCTGAATATGGTCAAAAAGATCATCTACAAGCGCCGTCCCGATGCCGACATCGTCTTCTGGACCTACAACTGGGGCAAGGTTTGGGCAAACTTCCGTCAACAGCTCGTTCAGGCGATCCCGAAGGATATTACGCTTCAGGCAACCTATGAAATGTGCACTTATCTGGAGAGAGGCGGCACACTGCACTTTACGACCGACTACACGCTCTTCTTTGAAGGCCCCGGCATGTATTTCTCGACCGAGGCAATCTTTGCCAGAGATAGCGGTCTGAAACTCTATTCGATGACCAACACCGCAGGTCGCACCTGGGATATTGGCGTCATTCCTTACGTTCCCGCGCCCTATCAGTGGATGAAGCGCTACGAGGGAATGCTGAAGGCAAACCGTGACTTCGGACTTTGCGGTACGATGGACGGTCACCACTACGGCTTTACCCCCTCCTTTATTTCCGACCTTGCAAAGTGGGCGTTCTATTCTCCGAACGTCGACCTTGATGGCATTCTTCACCGTCTGGCGGCACGCGACTTCACCGCAGAGTCCGCAGACAAGGTTTGCGACGCATACAAGGAGTGGAGTGAGGGTATCACGCACCTCATTTCGACCAACTCCGACCAGAACGGCCCCTTCCGTATGGGTCCTGCGTATCCTTTCATTCTCTTTGAGAATGCCAATATTAAAATTCCATCTCCCTTCTACGCGCACTTTGGCGGAAACAAGATCGTCGAGCCGAACTACAAGACGCGCCCTGCCAAGCTTGAAAGCTGGACGAAATTCGATATTGAGCTTGCGGAATTTCGCAAGGTGGTCGAGCACTACGATCGCGGTGTTGCGATCCTTGAGGAGATCCTCCCCACCCTGCCCGAGCGCAAGCGCGAGGATGCCGAGCGCATCGTAACGCTTGGTCGCTTTATCGCCAACACGGCACGTACGACGGTGAACGTCAAGGAGTTCGTCAAGCGCAAGCAACATCTGCTCGATACGCACGGTGAGGAAAGAAACCGTATGGTCGACGAGATGATCGAGATCTGCCGCCGCGAGGAGATCAACGCGACGAATTGTATTCCCCTCGTCGAATTCGACTCGATGCTCGGCTACGAGCCCTCGATGGAATATATGAGTGACCGTGAGCATCTCGAATGGAAGCTCGCGCTGCTCCGCGACGTGATCGAAAAGGAGCTCCCCTCGTATTACGAGAAATAAACAGCAAACACGACCGCAGAATTTCTGCGGTCGTTTTCTCTTTTTTGCACAGTAAATTGACTTTATTTACTCAAAAAATAAAGTGGTTTTTCGTCAAAGTGCCGAAAAAAAACAAAAGCCGAAAAAAGATTGACAAACAATGGAAACTATGATAAAATAACCTCGAATAAGCTATGGATCATTCCAAGTTTTTTATTTTTATTGGGAGGACTTTTATGAAGAAGGAACTGAATTACCAATTCCGTCAGCGCATGTCGATCGTTCACCAGCCCGATCGCCGCGATCCCGCAAAGAAGCCGACGGAAAACCAGATTGAATTTGACTCGTCCTGGACGATTACCATTCCCCGCAGTGCCGACGTCGTTCTGAAGAACGCCTGCCGCGACCTTGAGGATTATTTCTTTACCTCGATGGGAGTTTCGCCTCGCGTGATGTTTGAGGACGAAGCTTCGGATAAGCAGATCGTTTACGCGATCGACGCTTCTCTTCCCGAAAACTCTTACCGTCTGACGGTGACCGACGAGAAGGTGATCCTTTGCGGAAAGACCACCCGTGACGCCGCACAGGCAGGCTACTTTATTGAGGACCTGATGAACCTCGACGAGGCTCCCGTGCTGGAAAAGCAGGAGATCGTTCGTACCTCGCTCTTCAATCCCCGTATGATCCACTCGGGCTATGGACTTGATATGTTCCCCGAGGAATACCTTCGTCACGTGGCACACTCGGGCATCACCTCGCTCCTACTCTTTGTCAACGACGTAGACGACACCCCTCACGGCTATCAGGATTTCAACGATCTCTGCTGTCGAGCTGCGGCTTGGGGTGTTGACGTATATGCTTACAGCTATCACGCAAACTGCCTTCACCCCGACGATCCCGGTGCCGAGGAGTTCTATGAGAACCTCTACGGTCGCCTCTTTGACCGTTGCCCCTACTTCCGCGGCATCATCTTCGTGGGCGAGTCCTGCGAGTTCCCGAGTAAGGACCCCCACACGACGGGTATCCGCCGTCGGGACAACGTGGACGAGAACGGAAACCGTATCAAAGAAGGAGTCAACCCCGGTTGGTGGCCCTGCTATGACTATCCCGATTGGCTGAATCTGATTAAGAAGATCATCTTCAAGCGCAAGCCCGACGCAGACATCGTTTTCTGGTCCTACAACTGGGGCGCTGTTGAGCCCGAATACCGCGAGGCACTCGTCAAGAATCTTCCTCAGGATATCACGCTTCAGGCAACCTTCGAGATGTGCACCTTCCTGGAGATCGGCGGCGTTACCAACAAGACGACCGACTACACCCTCTTCTTTGAAGGCCCCGGTACGTATTTCTCGACCGAGTCGGTCTTTGCCAAGAACCGCGGTCTGAAGCTCTATTCGATGACCAACACCGCAGGTCGCACCTGGGACCTCGGTGTCATTCCCTACGTTCCCGCTCCCTATCAGTGGATCAAGCGTTACAAGGGAATGCTGAAGGCAAACAAGGAAGTTGGTCTTTGCGGAACGATGGATTCCCACCACTTCGGCTTTACACCCTCGTTTATCTCGGATCTTGCAAAGTGGGCATTCCACACGCCCGAGGTCGATCTTGACGCGGTTCTTCACCGCATTGCCGCGCGTGACTTTACTGCCGAGTCGGCAAACACGGTTTGCGACGCATATAAGGAATGGAGTGAGGGTATTACCCACCTGATCTCGACGCACCCCGACCAGTACGGTCCGTTCCGTATCGGTCCTTCCTATCCGTTCATTCTCTTTGATCACGCCGACGTGGTCATTCCCGACGTGCCCTACTCGCACTTTGGCGGTAACGGAATTACCGAGCCCGTCTACAAGTCGCGTCCTCCGAAGCTCGAGAGCGAATACGACTTCAAGAAGTTCAACTTCGAGATCGACAATTTCTACGAGGTTGCCGAATATTACGATCGCGGCTACAAGATGCTGGAAGAAATTCTTCCCACCGTCCCCGAGAAGAAGCGCGACCACGCTCGCCGCATTACGAACCTCGGTCACTTCATTGCCAACGCGGCACGCACCTCGGCAAACGTCAAGGTCTTTGTCAAGGGCAAGCAGAAGCTGCTTGACGTCCACGGTGAGGAAAGAAACCGCCTGATCGACGAAATGCTTGAGCTTTGCCGCCGTGAGGAAGCAAACGCGCTTGACACGATTCCGCTCGTGGAATTCGACTCGCACCTCGGCTTTGAGCCCTCGATGGAATATATGTGCGACCGCGCACACATCGAATGGAAGCTCGGTCTTCTCCGCGAACTGATGGAGAAGGAGCTCCCCTCTTACTACGAGAAATAAGCAAACAAAAAAATACCGCAGAATTTTCTGCGGTATTTTTGTTGTTTTGTCTTACAGCTCTTCGACCGAAACGACTCCGTCGATTTTGGAAATTTGCGCGATCAGATTCTGTCCCGAATGCTTTCTGGGCATCTTGATCGAAAAAACAGCACAAGGATGACGCTCCTCACCCGGGCTCTTGGTGATCTCCATATCGACGATGTACGCACCGGTATCCTTTACGGTGTCGACGATCGTTCCAAGCTTATCGTTTTCTGCGTACTCGACGTAGAGGTTAAACACTCTCGCGTTCGAAACGATGAGATATTCGAGCTTGGAGAAGACGAGCTCGGCAAGCAGAATGATGATGGTTGCCAGCACCGCGCCCTCAAAGAAGCCTGCGCCGCAGCAAAGTCCGACAATTGCCGCCGCCCAAAGTCCTGCCGCCGTTGTGAGTCCCTTGACCTGACGGCGCTTGGTAATGATGATCGTACCAGCACCGATAAAGCCGATGCCCGCGATGACCTGTGCGCCAAGACGCGCCATATCGGTATAAAGATGTAATTCAAGCACAAGATATTGGCTGGTCAGCGTGGTCATTGCCGCGCCAAGACAGATCAGAATATGCGTACGGAAGCCTGCGGGACGGCGCTTTCTTTCGCGTTCCAGACCAATACAGCCGCCGCAGATCATCGCAAGTACCAAACGAACCGTGACAGACAGCACGGTCAGATCGCTTCCCCGAAGGAAATTCAAAAATTCCAGCATCGTCGCACCTCCTTAAAGTTCTTCGATCGTACGCACACAGCCAAGCTCGGCAATGGCGGTCATCACCGCCGTGTGCGGCTTCTTTTTGGGAAGCTGCAGAGAAAAGATGGCAGTGGGATACACCGTTCCCTTTGCCTTGGTGATCTCTACGTCAAAAATACGGATCTCCTGCGATTTGATCTTTTCCATAATTTGAGAAAGATCGTCGGTATGATCAAACTCTACGTACAAATTGATATTTCTCGAATGCGAAAGAATGAGTCTTTCGAATTTCGAGAACACGACGATGGTCAGAATAATACAAAAGCAACCGATCACCGCCGCCATATAAAATCCCGCGCCGATTGCAAGTCCCATACAGGCAGATGCCCAAAGTCCTGCCGCCGTGGTCATTCCCTTGACCTGCTGACGTCCCGTAACAATGATCGTACCCGCACCGATAAAACCGATGCCGTTGATGACCTGCGCTCCGAAACGCGACACGTCAGTGGTCACGGTATCCACTGCGGGATCAAGATGCCAAAGCTCACTCGTCAGCATAACACAAAGATAGGTGCTGAGCACCATCGTCAGCGCCGCTCCCATACAAACGAGCATATGTGTACGGAAACCCGCCGCGCGGTGTTTTCTTCCTCTTTCAATTCCAATCAGACCGCCGCAAAGAGAGGCGACACCAAGACGAATCAAGAGATCCCAAAATGATAAGGTTACCATAAACTCTTCTCCTTTCCGATCCGAGTCTGTCGGTCACGCAAAAAAGCGAACCAATAGATATAATATATATTATATCGTATTCGTTCGCTTTTTGCAATAGATTTTAATGATTTTATTTTATGATTTTTCCAAAATGACCTCAAAGGTCAATCTCTGTCCCGACCGAAGCACAGTAACAAGCACACCGTCTCCCGGATTTTTTGCTTGCACCAAGGACGTCATCTGCTCTGCCGTTGCCACCGGCTCACCGTCAAGCCCAATGATCAGATCTCCCTCTCGGAGCTTGATCGCCGCGTCGCAGGTATTCGTGAAAAACCGAACGACTCGCACGCCCGCAATTCCATCCAGTTCGTCCGACTCACCAAGAACGCCGAGGCGCGGAGCACACACGCTGACCGCTGACAGCACTTCTTCGGTGAGTACCTCCCCGCGCATCATTCTCCCAAGAATCTCCGATGCTCCGTCCGAGGGGATCGCAAAACCAAGCTCCTCAAAATCCGCTCCGAGCTTCATGGTAACGATACCAACGACGCGTCCGTACTCGTCAAAGAGCGGGCATCCCGAATTTCCGGGATTGAGTGGTACGCTGGTCTGCAAGAGCTTCATCTTTTTTTGCAGGATCTGCCCCGAGCCGTCGTAGATCTTCACCGTCCGAAGTCCGTAGGAAATCTCGCCCGACGACAGCGTGCCTGCATAATCGAGCGATGCAGGCGTGCCGATGGCAACGACGCGCTCGCCCGTGAGCAATTCCCCCGACGCGCCGAAGGTGACGGCGGGAAAGCCGTTGCCTTCAATTTTAAGAAGCGCAAGATCGGTCATCTCGTTGGACGCGACAAGGCTTGCCCGAAAGCTTTTTCCCTCACTTGTCACCACCGTGATACTCTCCATTCCCTCGACGACGTGTGCCACCGTGGCAAGATATCCGTCCTCCCGAAGAAAGAATCCCGATCCGACGCCGCTTCCGTTCTTCCCTTGCGTGCGGATTGAAACGACGCTCGGCGCATATTTCTCGTAAAGTTCAGGCAAGGAAAGCAGACCGCTTTCGTCGTCGTAGGGACGGACGAACACGATCTTCTCCTTTCCCGTCGTTTCGCTCGAAACCTTCTCTTCTTCTTCGACGAGAGCTTCTTCTTGCGCGTATTTTCTTCCCAAGCTGACCGCAAAGGCGCAGATGACCACCGCACACAAAAACAGCAAGGTAAGGACGATCGCATATCGCGCGGTGCCGTGTTTCTTTTCTGTTTTTTGCTTGTTTTCGAACGGCTCCTTTGCGATTGCTTGCTCTTGTTTCTTGTTCGGTTTCGGCACGGGCGTTTTCTTTTGTTCGGCTTGCTTTGGCAGTGCGCTCCCACTGAGGATCGGCATCCCGCCCCGAGGCTCTCCGTCTTGCGGCGTGGCAGCATCCTCTGAAAAAATTTTGGAGATCTCCGCTTCAAGATTTGCTCCGAACGCGTCCGATCTACCCTTGAGCTCGGCAGCCTCCTCTCCACGAGCCCCCGCACTCATCTCTCCCGAATACTCTTCTCTTTCATTTTCCTCATTCATCAAAAAATCGGCCTCCGATCTCATCGTGTTATCTGATGAAATCTTCGACCGATTTTTGAAGAATTATTCACCTGTGACGGTAAAATTAAAGCAACAGTCCTTTCCCGCTTCACTTTCGACCCAAATCTTCTCTCCGTGCGCTTCGACGATGGTTTTGGAAATAAAGAGTCCAAGTCCAACGCCGGATTTATTGAGTCCTCTGCTCTTATCGCTCTTATAGAAGCGTTCAAAGACCAGCGGAAGGTCTTCTTCCGTAATTCCCTGTCCCTCGTTATAGACCGAAACAAGCACCTTGCGGTTTTTGAGCTTTCGAATCGAGATCCAGAAGGCTCCGCCCTCTTCGGCAAACTTAACCGCGTTATCACAAAGATTATAAAAGACCTGATGGATCGCGTCGCGGTCGGCAATCACCGTCATTGAATCCTCGTCGCACTCAAAGGAGATCTGCAAATTTTTCTCGTCGATCTTCTGTTCAAAGGAAATGAGGATCTGCCGTCCCATCTCACAGATGTCAAACTCACTCATCGTAAATTTCCGCTCGCCTGCCTGAATTCTCGAAAGATCAAGCAGCGATGCCACAAGTCTTGAGAGCCTCTTGATCTCGTCGGACACCATCTGCAAATAATATTCGTGCTTCTCGGGGGGAATCACTCCGTCGAGTATTCCGTCGATAAAGCCCGCGATCGAAGTCATCGGACTGCGAAGATCGTGCGAAACGTTGGACATAAAGGTATTGCGCATCGCATCGTAATTGTCGAGCGACTCTGCCATATTGTTGACCGCTACGGCAAGCGCTGCTACCTCGTCGCGTCCGCGCACGGGAACTCTGACGTCAAATTTTCCCGCCGCAAAGCTCTTTGCCGCCTCGCTGATATCACGCAGAGGACGAACCACCTTTTCGCTGATCAGATAGATCGCGATCATCGAGGCGATCAGAATGAGAAGTCCCGCGTTGGCAATGGTTTTGACGAGCACGCGAAGCAGGTCGGTCTGCAGTGCCGCAGAAGCACAAACGGCAACCTTGCCGCATTCTATTCCTTCGGAGTCATACAGCGAATCGACAAGCACCGAGTGTGTAGTTCCGAAAAACTCGGTTTCGGAAAAGGCGTGCGGCGTGCCGTCCTCGTCTGACGGTGCCGTCAGCCATTCGCTAGGGATCGCCCCCACCGCTTCTGCCGCCTCACACTCACTGCCTACCGAAAGGAGCATCTCTCCCTCGGTGTCGGTGAGAATCAAGGTCAGATCTTCGCGATGGTTCGCAATCGATTGCAACATCGTATCAATCTCGCGTTCTCTTTCTCCGATCAGCTCGACCAGCGATATCTCCCGCGTCTTTTGCAGTTGTTCCTCAAGATACACCGCCGTGGATCCCGCCGCGTTCTCCATCAGCTCAAGCTTGGTTTCCTCCGAATAGACCGTGATGATCGAGGTAATCACGACGAGGATCATCAAAACGCTCAGAAGAAGGATCGACATAAACGCCACGACGTATTTGGCAAACAAACTCTTAAACATACTTACCTCTCAAAACAAAATACAAAAGGGGAATTGAGCGCCCTAGCACCCAATCCCCCATATCGGTATGTTCTGTTTGGAGAATCAGCCAAGAAGCTCAAACTTATAGCCGACGCCCCACACGGTCTTGAGCGTCCATTTGTCCGAAACGCCCTCCAGCTTCTCGCGCAGGCGCTTGACGTGAACGTCTACCGTTCTGGAATCTCCCAGATAATCAAATCCCCAAACCTTGTCCAAGAGCTGATCGCGGGTAAAAACGCGATTGTAGTTGGCGGCAAGGAAATACAGAAGCTCAAGCTCCTTGGGCGGTACGTCCACGGGCTTGCCGCGAAGCTTTAATTCGTATTTCTGATGGCTGATCTCAATATTGTCAAATTTGATCACGTCCTCATCGTTCTGGTTGGCGTGCGTCTGGTAACGGCGAAGTACGCTCTTGACACGGGCACTCAGCTCCTTCATATCAAAGGGCTTGACCACGAAATCGTCCGCACCCAACTCAAGTCCCAACACTTTGTCGAACACGTCGCCCTTGGCGGTGATCATAATGATCGGCTTTGCGGACATCTCACGAATCTCGCGGCAGACCTGCCAGCCGTCCTTTTTGGGAAGCATAATATCGAGAAGCACGAGATCGGGCTCGTAGATCTTGAAATGGCTCAACCCCTCAACGCCGTCACTGGCAACCTTGACACCGTATCCTTCGTTCTCAAAATACAGTTTCAACAGCTCACAAATATTGGCGTCATCGTCGATAATGAGAATTTTCGTATCTAACATAGAGTCCTCCCCGCTAAAATTTTCATTTTATCTTAACTATTATAGTTTATTATAGCACAATTTTTCCATAATTGCAAACCTTTTTTTACAATTTGCAAATTTTTTTTGAATTTTCCGTATTTTGGCACAAATCTATCACTTCTTCACACAACCGTCTCAAACAAACAAAGGAAGCCTTCCGAAGAATGCTTCCTTTGTTTGTTATTTCTTGGTATAGTGGATCATATATTCGTTGAGTCCACCGTAGATGCAGGAATAGTAGGTAATCTCCTCATATTCCCCGAGGATATCTCCTACCGAGAAGTCGCCTTCTCCATGATAGAAAATATTGATCTGAGAATTTGTCGTCGCATTGGCGATGTAGGTTTCCACCAAGGTACGAACGTCGCTCTCGTTCTTCACGAGAACACTCTTGCCCGCGTAGGTCAGATTGTTCCACATTGTCATCGGCAGGCTTGTTCCGTAATCGAGATGATTCCAGATGCGGTCGATCGAATAGGAATAGGGGTACTGCTCCTTTGCCGTGACAAGCAGCTGATGATACTTCTGATAGATCAGCCCCGATCCTGCGGCACTTTCTACCATATCGCAATAATAGAATTTGCCGTCCGACGCCTTGATCGCGATGATCGCGTGCGAGCCGTAGCCCTGACGTCCGAGGTTATCGATGCGGTTGTCGCTGTATTGGTGCAGCATCACGCGGTAGGATTCGATGCCCTCGAGGCGAAGCATAATCAGGAAGGATTTTGCATATCCGCAGCACACCGCGAGATTTTCAAGCAATGCACCCTCAGCAAAATAGGAACGAAGGGTTGCCGCCATACTGTCGGGGAAATTCACACGGTCCTCGACGTACAGAAAATCAGAATAGCCGTAGTCGTAGGTGACGTGATCGGCATACCACGCATGCATTGCAAAGACCTTTTCCTCGGTGGTCATTCCCTCTTTGATGATCACACGAAGGATTTCCTTGGCTTTCTCGAGCACCTGCTCTGCGATCGATCCCTCGACGGGGCACGGCAGATATCCGTGCTCCAGCGCATACCAGAGCTGTTGAGAGTTCCAAACGGTGATCTCCTTGCCTGCGGCAAGCTCATAATACTTAAAGTTGTCAAAATTCGCAGGTCTTGCGGTGAGATTTGAGTTTGAGGAATACTCGATCTTCGAATCGTAACGGTTGACGTCGATCGGTTTGTCGGTATTTGACACCGAAGCGAGATCGTAAGGAACGAGGGTGATGACGAGCTGACTCGAATCGAGCTCAAAATATCCCGTAAGACCGACCGCGGCACGGATCAGCTCACAGTACCAATAGACGTCCTTGATGACGTAATCGGCGTATTTGTGCGCAAAGTCCAGTCTCACGCGGAAGGTTTCGCGCTCAAAACTCTTACCGTCGAGCTGATAGAACGCGTAATAATCGATAATTGCCGCAAGCTCCTTGTTATTTTTCGCAACCAAAAGACTTTCGGGCTGAGCGAGCACCTTTGTGCCGTATTTGTTCTGCATTGCAGAGGCAAAGCTTTCGTCCTCTTGTGCCCACAGCGCATCGTTGGTGGGGAGCTCACAAAGCTCGTCTCTTGCGTATGAAACAACCAAAAGAACCTCTGCCGCGCTCTTTTTCGATGCAATTCTCGTTACGGCATCGGAAAGGATGTCCGAAATTTCCGTCTGCTCTGCCGCGCGGTAGTTCTGCTTTACCACCACCGCCGAAAGATGCTCTTCTGCGAGCTTCTTCAGCTCGGCAAGCGAAAGCTCATTCGCATACGAAAGCATAAACTCGGTTGCTTCCAGCGTTGCAGCCTCGGCGCTCATTTGCTGTGCAATGCGCTCGAGAAGCGCCTCGATCTCGTTCTCTGCCTCGATGGAATACTTCTCCGTAAAGGCAGAAAGCCGCGTTTGCCACGTCGATTTCCAAGCCTTTCGTTCTTCGGCAAGCAGTGCCGATGCGGAAGCAATGGAGGTAACCTTTTTGGTATAGCTGTCAAAGAGCGCTCTTGCGTCCTTTGCCGTCTTTGCCGCCGTCAGCTCTCTCTGATATGCCTTGACCGTGCGTTCTATCAAATCTCTCTGCTCGGTGCGGTATTTCGAATAGTCGATCTCGTCGCCGAGCTTCGAAAGCTCTTTCTTGAGCGTAACCAACTCCGAATACAGATAATTTTCGTCGGTCTTGATCTGAGAAAGCTCTGTTTTAAATTCGCTCAATAGCTTTTGGATCTCAAGGAAGTCATTGGTCTGCTGCAGCTTGGTACGATAGAGCTCGATCAGCTCCTCGACCTGCTCTTCTTCCTTTTCGCGGTACACGCCCTCTTCAATATCCTGCTCAACCTCTGCAATCAGTGCGAGCAATGCAAGCTCGACGTCGATCGGAATATTGGAAATAATCGCAAAATGCTTTTCGTATGCCGCCTGAAGCTCTTCCTCGGTTTGACATTCGTTGAATTCGTTTTGTGCGTCAAGCAATGCGATGGTATAGAGTCTTCTTTCTTCCTCGCGGTAATAGTCCGCCGACGAGATCGAATTGAGCATCACCATATACTGCTGTCTAAGCTCCGAGAGCTCGTCCTCGCTCTCTGTGGAGTTGTCGTAGCGAATGAACTCTACAAAGCCGCACGAGCTGAGCGAGAGGCAGAGCAAGAGTGCCGCCGCGGCGGTCAAAAATTTTTTCATTTTCTTTTTCATTGGTTTCATTCTGCACCTCCCTTATTGAAGGTCACAAAACGGTCGATGTAATTCGCCCACGTATAGCCCGAGGTATAGTTCGAGCCTTCGGGGATATAGAGAATCACTCCGCTCGGCGCACCGTCGAGAAGTCCGTCGGCGGGCGGTGCGATCTGGTTGCCGTCGGTTTTATAGAGGTAAACGCCCTTGAGCGAAACACAGCCCGAGAAAGCACCTGCCGAAAGGCTCTTATAGGTCTGTCCCACGTGAATATATTCGAGCATTGCACAACCGTCAAACGCTCCCTTTTCCACGGCGGTGACGTTCTTTCCGTCATAGATCGAGGGCAAAATAACCTCGGTAATGCCGAGATACTCGTCCTTGACTCCGACGATCTTATAGGAGTCACCCGCTTGCTCGTATTCAAAGACGTCCACAAAGTCGGCGTTCGGCTCTCCGAGATAATCCTCGGGAGCAACGCCCGTATCGGTGACCTCGACGACGAGATCACTCTCAAGGGGAGGCGGGGACGGAATTTCAAGGCTACTCTTCTCTTCTCTGCCGAGCACACCCTTAAGCGAACGGACCAACAGGTCGGAAAAATACACCGCGCCGTCCGAATTCAGATGGAAATTCGTATCGTAAAAATACCGTTCGTCGATCACGTAATCCTCGATGGTACCAAGGAGCGGACAGTCGAGACGCTCGCTGAGTGCCTGTTCAAATTCGGCTCTCTGCGCCTTCGAGGTCTTGAGCGAAAGAACGTTGGCGGGCGAGTAATTGAAATAGATCTTAGCGCCCTTCTTCTCGACGTCGGCAACGTAATCGTTGACGTAATCGAAAAATTCCTCGTCGAAGAGTCTCTCGTCAAGATAGATCTCCAAATTGGAGTCATATCCGTTATTCATAATATTGTTGGGCAGCTCGACCGCGATATCTCCCCATTCGTTGAGCGAATCGGCACGGTAGACACCGATCGGGTCGGGCGCGTTATCCTTCAGCGAAAATCCGATGCGCTCAAAGCCGTAACGGAAATAGCTGTAGGTCACGCTCAGTTGATCCTCTATCGGCAGGCGAAAATTCATCGTCAGGCGGTCGCCCGTTGCCTGAAGCACTGCCTCGGGGTTAAAATAGAGCGAATAGGTCTGCGTATTCAGCTCGGGGGCGAGAATGACGATATCGCCCTCGGAGATCGCGTCCTTTGCCATATCCATCATAAATTTCGTGCCGAGCGTTGCGTAGAGTCCGAAATTGATGACCTCGTACTCCCCGCCGAGCTCCTGCTCAATGAGATCCGAGCGAAGTCCGAACGGCAGGCTCGAGCCGCCGATGAAGATGATCTTTTTCTGCTCGGAGCCGTAAAGGCGAGCATATTTTTCTTCAAATGCGCCAAGGTAGGTCTTGGCATACGGGTCATCGGTTAGGTCAACCCAAAGCACGAATGCCGAAAGCGGGATTGCCACACACAGCAACAGTGCCATAAGCTTGATCAGCCTTTGTTTCATAATTCCTCCAAACATTCAGGAAACGGTCAGAATTGGAAATAGATAAACGAGCTTCCCACGTTAGATTCCTGCAGCATAATCCACACGCCGATGATACACCAGACCATCGCAACGTAGCAACAGAAGCGCAGAATCGAACGGGTACGCGAAGAAAAGCGGTCGGTGACGAAGGCTTTTTCGGGATACTTGAGCTTTTCGAGGCAAAGCATCATCAAAAGCGCGAACACGCCGTAGAGCACCGAGGTGAGCGACAGCGACAGCGCGCTGACTGTGCTTTGCAGGTACTCTCCCGTAAACGCATAATCGCTGAAAATCTTTTTGAGAATGACGAAGGCATCCGAGACGCTGTCGGCGCGGAAGAAGATCCACGACAGAGTCACGAGTGCAACCGTGCCGAGATTGCGCAGTCTTGACACGAGCTTTCCTTCGGGCTCGACGCCGATTGCCGTCCACGCCCTGTTTCTTGCACCGAGCGTAAACTTTCCGACGATCTGGAAGAATGCGTGCATCATTCCCCAGATAATAAAGGTATAATTCGCGCCGTGCCAAAGTCCAGAGACGAAGAACACCAGCGAAATGTTAAAGATCCAACGCGCCGTACGGACGCGGCTTCCGCCTACGGGGAAGAAAATGTAATCGCGCAGCCACGAGGAGAGCGAGATATGCCAACGGTTCCAGAATTCCTTGATGGATTTTGAAACGTAGGGGGTATTGAAGTTCTCCATCAGGTTGACGCCAAAGAGCTTGGCACAGCCGACGGCGATGTCGCTGTATCCCGAGAAATCGCAATAGATCTGCGCCGAGAACAGGAGCACCGAGATCAGTGCGGCAAGTCCGTTGACCTCGTCGACGTGATTGTAGGTGGCATTGACCACAAGTCCGATAGCATCGGCAACCGCAATCTTTTTGAAAAATCCGACGAGCATCAGGCGGAAGGCACCGACGTAATCGATCTCGCGAAGCTTATGCGGCGCTTTGAGCTGAGGCAGAAGATTTTCGGGACGCTCGATCGGTCCTGCCACGAGCTGTGGGAAGAAGGTGACGAAGAGCGCATAATATCCGAAATGCTTTTCTGCGGGAATCTGTCCGCGGTAGACGTCAACGACGTAGGACATCGTCTGGAAGGTGTAGAAGGAAATTCCGACGGGAAGAATAATGCTGAAATATCCCGCGGGACTTCCCGAACCGATCAGAGCAAGTGCGTCGTAGAACGCCTGATACAGGAAGGTGAAATATTTAAAGAACACCAAAACACCGAGGCAGGACACCATCGTGACGATGAGCACAAGGCGTCGGAGTGCGATCCGATCCTTTTGAATGCGATCCATCAGAATACCGCAGACGTAGGAAACCACCGTGGTAAACATGATCAAAAAGATCAGCCTCGGACTCCAATACATATAGAAATAATACGATGCGGCAAGCAGCGGAATCCACCGCCATCGGCTTGGCGTACACCAAAACGCGGCAAAAACAATCGGTAAAAACAGAAGAAACTCTAAGGAGTTAAATAACATTCTCTGTACCTTTTCCTTTATTTTTTATAATATAATTGTAGACATACTTAGTTATTATATCACAATCATCGATTTTTGTCAAGATACCGAGAAAAAACAGACGAAAACCGTCTTTGCAGAGGAGAATTAAAATTGATTTTTGCGGCAAAGGTCTTGAAATTTCCAAAAAAATATTGTATAATAATTAGTTGATAATAAAAAACCCCATTAAAGGAAGAAAAAACTATGAAACTTGGTATCGTTGGTCTGCCGAACGTCGGCAAAAGTACTCTTTTTAACGCTCTGACGGGCGGTGGCGCGGAATCGGCAAACTATCCCTTCTGCACCATTGAGCCGAACGTCGGCATTGTTGCCGTTCCCGACCGCCGTCTGGATTTTCTGGCAAAAATGTACAACCCCGAAAAATACACCCCTGCCGTCATCGAGTTCGTTGACATTGCAGGTCTTGTCAAGGGCGCTTCGCAGGGCGAAGGTCTTGGCAACAAGTTCCTCTCGAACATTCGTGAGGTGGACGCCATCGTTCACGTCGTTCGTTGCTTTGAGGACGACAACATCATTCACGTCGACGGCAACGTCAACTCTCTGCGCGACCTTGAAACCATCAACCTTGAGCTGATCTTCTCGGACATCGAGATGGTCGAGCGCCGCATTGACCGCACCAAAAAGGCAATGAAGGGCGACCGCACGCTCGCGTCCGAGCTTGCTCTCTTTGAAAAGCTTCACGCCTTTCTGTCGGACGGACACTGCGCACGCGAGATGGAGATGGACGAGACCGAGCTCTCCTACCTTTCGGACACGCCTCTTCTGACCTTGAAGCCTGTCATCTACGTAGCAAACGTGGCAGAGGACGAGGCGGCAAGCGAGCCTGTCGGCAACAAGAACTATGATGCGCTCAAAGAGCAGGCAGCGCGCGAGCATTCGCAGATTCTGCCCGTTTGTGCACAGCTTGAGGCAGAGATTGCCGAGCTTGACGGTGAGGACCGCGCGATGTTCCTTGAGGACCTTGGCATTGAAGAAAGCGGACTTGACCGTCTCATTAAGGCAAGCTATTCTCTGCTGGGACTAATCAGCTATCTGACGGGCGGTCCGCAGGAGGTTCGCGCTTGGACGATCACCAAGGGTACGAAGGCGCCCGGTGCGGCAGGCAAGATTCACAGCGATTTCGAGCGCGGATTTATCCGTGCCGAGATCATCGCCTTTGACGACCTTGAGCGTCTTGGCTCGGTCAGCGCGGTGCGCGATGCGGGTCTTTATCGCTCCGAGGGTAAGGAATACGTGATGAAGGACGGAGACGTCGTTCTCTTCCGCTTCAACGTATAAGGAGCTCCACATATGAGAATGAGAAAGAAAAAGCACGGAGCGGAACGCATTGAGGCGTGCTCCGAGCTTCTGATCCGCGATATTTCGACGCTGAAGGACGGTTTTGAGGGCATTTTTGACAAAGAGCGCCCCGTCCGTCTTGAAATCGGCTGCGGCAAGGGCAACTTTGCCGTTGGAATGGCGAAACAATATCCCGATATCAACTTTATCGCGATGGAGCGCGTCTCGGACGTCTGCTGTATCGCGCTCGAAAAGGCGATGGCATCCAAAGAAGAGCGCGAGAGCGACAATCTGCGTTTTCTGATCGGTGACGCAAAGTTGCTTGCCGAAAACGTGCTTCCCCACTCGCTCGACGGCATTTATTTGAATTTCAGCGATCCGTGGCCCAAGGCGGGACACGCAAAGCGCCGTCTGACCCATCGCTCCTTCCTTGAAATTTACAAAAATCTTCTCAAAGAGGACGGAATTCTCCGTTTCAAGACCGACAACGTAGGTCTCTTTGATTTCTCCTTGGAAGAATTTGAAGCATTCGGTGCCGAAATTCTGTGGCAGACGCGCGACCTGCACGCCTCCGAGAAGAACGCCGACAACGTAATGACCGAGTACGAAAAGAATTTCTCCGAAAAGGGCTTTTCGATCTGCTCGGCGTGGGTGAAATTATGACTGAACCTTCGGGTCTTTTGATCATTAACAAGCATCTTGGCGTGACCTCGCACGACATTGTGTGGAAGGTTCGCAAGCTCTACGGCACGAAACGTGTCGGACATACGGGAACGCTCGATCCTATGGCATCGGGCGTTTTGGTCGTTCTTGTCGGACGTGCCGCGAAAGCCGCCGAGTATCTCGTATCGGACGAAAAGCGCTATACTGCGACGCTCCGTTTGGGGCTTACCACCGACACCGAGGACGCGACGGGCACGGTTTTGACGACGTCCGACGCTCTTCCCTCGGCGGACGAGGTGCTCTCTGCTTGTGAAGCATTCACGGGGGAAATTATGCAAGTCCCCCCGATGTACAGTGCGCTGAAGGTCGACGGTCAAAAGCTCTGCGACCTTGCGCGGCGTGGCATTGAGGTCGAACGCAAGGCGCGCCCCGTGACGGTTCATTCGCTCGTTTGCACGCCAACCGACGTGCCGAGCGACTATTCTCTTGACGTTCTCTGCTCGTCGGGCACTTATATCCGAACTCTCTGCGCCGACATCGGTGCTTCTCTTGGATGCGGCGGTGTGATGGCGACGCTCGAGCGTACGAAGACGGGCGGTTTTACGATTGACGAATCGCATACGATTGCCGAGCTTGAGGCGATGAGCGAAGAGGAGCGTCTTTCCCTGCTCATTCCGACCGAGCGGCTCTTTGATGCGCTCCCCGCGGTGGTGCTCCCCGAATTTTTTGAAAAGCTCTGTCGCAGTGGCTGTGAAATTTATCAGAAAAAGCTTCGCACCGACTACTCGATCGGTCAGCGCGTACGCCTCTCTTCTGCCGACGGACGCTTCTTTGCGCTCGGCGAGGTACGCGACTATGAGGGCGGAAGCGCGATCAAGGCAATCAAGCTATTTGAACTGGACTAAAAGGAGATCTTCTATGGCAACCATTCTCAAAAACCATCTCGGCTGTGATTTTGTCTTACAGCTCGGAGAAGAGAGAAAAAATACAAAAATCAAGCTCCTGCAGCTGACCGATATGCAGTTTATCGATTCCTCGCAATGCAGAACGGACGACCGCATTTCCGAGCGTGAGAAGATCGCTTGGGTGCCCGAAAGCTTTGACCTCTTCTGCGGCGACCACATCCGTTCGGTCATCTCGCAGACGCACCCCGACCTGATCTTTCTGACGGGCGACCTTATCTACGGTGAGTTTGACGACAACGGCTCGATGCTTGACCGCTTCTGCACCTTTATGGACTCCTTCGAGATTCCGTGGGCACCCGTGTTCGGCAACCACGACAACGAGTCGGCAATGGGAATTGATTGGCAATGTGCGCGTCTCGAAGCAAGCGAGTATTGTGTCTTTGCGCGTGGCTCGGTTTCGGGTAACGGCAACTACACGGTAGGAATCGCGACAGGTGGCGAGCTTGTACGCGTGATGTATATGTTGGATTCGAACGGCTGTCGCCGTTCGGACGACCCGAAGGTGATGAAGGAAAAGCGGCTCTACCGCGATCAGCTCGAGTGGCTCGCTGAGCGTGCCGAGGTAATCTCCGCCCCCGGATTTTGTTGCTTCCACGTGCCGACCGCCGATTTTCAGAACGCCGTGGTTTCCAAGGGCTACGCACCGACGCCGCAAGACCTCTTTACGATCGGCGTCACCGTACCGCAAAAGGACGATGACTTTGGATGTCAAGGACAGCCGCTCCGCACGATGGCGGTGGCAGATCTTCCGCTTGTTCCGCTCTTTCACGCGGCGGGCATTGACGGTGTGTTTATCGGACACTACCATTCGGTGAACACCTGCATTCGCTATGAGGGCATTCGTTGGACCTTCGGACTCAAGACGGGTCAGTATGATCACCACGAACCCGGTCAGATCGGCGGAACGCTCATCACGCTGGAGAACGGCGGCTTTGACGTACAACACGTGACGGCACTCGTGCCCTCGGCACCCGTACCCTATCACTAACGCACAAACTTTCTTCGAAAGTTTTCGAAAGTTTTTGATCCAACTTTTTTCAAAAAGTTGGCAGGGTCTTGGGGCGGCGCCCCGAGTCGCTCTCCGCAGAGAGCGAAACTCCCAATCGTTTCATAGCGCCCGAAAGGTGAATTTGCCTCAAAGAGGCAAAGAGGAAAACCACAAGTGGGGTTTTCCTTCCGTCCCTAAGATACATAAAAAAACAAAAAATAACATAGAACAAAAAAAGGGAAAAACCCCACTTGTGGTTTTTCCCTCTTTTCTGTCTGCGACAGAAAATTCACCCTTTTCGGGCGCTTTTGAACGGTGGCGGGGCGTTGCCCCGTGCCCCATCAAAGAACTTTTTGAAAAAATTTCTTTGAAATCTCAAAAACTTTTCATTGATTTTCCTTGGTGCGTATTGCGCTCGTAGAGCAATTTATCGATATCGTTGATGACCGAGACCTTTTTGCGGCTCCATTCGGGGGCGAGCAGGTCGTCTGCCATTCCGTCGCCCGTGACGCGGGCGATGACAATATCCTCGGGCAAAAGCTCGATCGCATCGGCAACAAGAGAAACGTATTCTTCCTTTGTCAGCGGCTCATAGTTCCCTGCGAGATACTCCTCTGCCATCTTGGTTCCCTTGATAACGTGAAGCAAATGAATTTTTACCTGATCGGGGTGGAGCTCTGCGACCCGTCGGACGCTCTCCATCATCATGTCCCGCGTTTCGTCGGGCAGACCGAAAATCAAATGCACGCAGATGCCAATCTTCTCGGACGCCTCGCGAAGCCGTTGATATCCCTCCACGAATTCGGCAAAGGTATGACCTCGGTTGATCCTTTTTGCCACCTCGTCGTGCACCGTTTGAAGTCCTAGCTCCACCGTCAGCACTGTGCGCTCCGCAAGCTCCGAAAGCAATTCGCAAACCTCCTCGGGCAAGCAATCGGCGCGCGTGGCGATATTCAGTCCGACCACGCCCTCCTGCGCGAGCGCTTCCTCAAAGAGCGCTCTCAACTGTTCTATGGGTGCGTAGGTATTCGTATGCGCTTGAAAATACGGAATCGTGCGCTCGGTTGTCCACTTGGACGAGAGCTTTTCCCTCACTCTTCGGTATTGCTCGCTCACCGACAGACTCGGAAGCTCTGCAAAATCTCCGCTTCCCCGCCCCGAGCAGTAAATGCAACCGCCCGTGCCGCACCGTCCGTCGATATTCGGGCAGGTAAATCCCGCATTGATCGGGATTTTGGCGCATTTTCCGCCAAAGGTGTGGCGCAGATAATAGTCGTAGGTGTAATATCTTTTGTTGGTGTCGGTGAAGCGATAGGGATTTTCACTTCTCTGTGTTTTTTGTTTCATAAAACTTCCTTGATAGTGTCAAGCGGGATCATAGAGCTTCTACGATCCCGCTGATATTATTTAGTTCTTTTCTGCAATCAGCTTTTCCACAACGGCAAGGCGCACGCAAAGAACGAGCACCTCCATTGCTTCTCTGAGCTTGTCGTTGGTCGGGAACGAGGGAGAGATACGAATGTTCGAATCCTTGGGATCCTTTCCGTAGGGATAGGTTGCTCCGACGTTCGTGAGCACGACGCCCGCTTCCTTACAAAGCGCATAGGTTCTCTTTGCGCATCCGTCTGCCACGTAAAGGCTGACGAAATATCCGCCCTTCGGCTTGGTCCATCTTCCCGCGCCCGTGCCTGCGAGTGCTTCGGTCAGCACCTCGTCGACGATCTCAAACTTAGGACGGAGAATGTCGGCAAGTTTTTGCATGTGCGCGTGAATGTTCTGGGCGCTTCCGAAATACTTGACGTGACGGAGCTGATTGAGCTTGTCGTGTCCGATGGTCTGCATGCCCATAATCTTCTTGATCTGCGCGAGATTCTCGTCCGACGCCGCGATGATCGCCACACCCGCACCGGGGAAGGAGATCTTCGAGGTCGACGCAAAGTAGAATACTCGGTTGGGGTTGCCGCACTTCTCGCACTCCGAGAAGATGTCGAGCAGCACGTCGCCGCCCTCGGCATACAGCTCGTGTACGGCGTATGCGTTATCCCAGAAAATACGGAAGTCGGGCGCCGCCGTCTTCATGCTTGCCAGACGGCGAACCGTTTCGTCGGAATAGGTAATTCCGTCGGGGTTCGAGTACTTGGGGTTACACCAAATACCCTTGATCGATGCGTCGGAAGCAACCAGCTTTTCCACCGTATCCATATCGGGTCCTTCGGGCGTCATATCGACGTTGATCATCTCAACACCGAGCGACTCGGTGACGCCAAAGTGACGGTCGTAGCCGGGGACGGGACACAGGAAGCGAACCTTCTCTTCCTTTCCCCAAGGTCTTTCACTTCCAGCCACGCCGTAAAGCATTGCTCTTGCGACGGCATCGTACATCAGATTGAGCGAGGAGTTGCCCGCCACGATGATGTTCTTCTCGGGGATCTCGAGCAGATCGGCAAAGAGCTTCTTTGCCTCGGGAAGTCCGTCGAGCACGCCGTAGTTACGGCAGTCAAAGCCGTTCTCGGCAAAGCAGTCCTCGGTATGAGAAAGCGTGGTCAGCATATCCTCCACGAGATCCAGCTGTGCGGCGCTCGGCTTTCCTCTTGAAAGGTCGAGCGACAGATTTTTTGCCTTGATCTCCTCGTATTGCTTCTGCAGAAGGCTCTGCTCTTCTCTCAAAGCCTCAGCACTCATCTCAAAATAGTTCATAAAATCCTCCAAAAATTCTTCCCATTTCGGGGCAAAAAACATATCTTGTATATTGTATCACAGTTTTTTCAAAAAAGCAAGAATTATTTTTGGATTTTGCAAATTTTTTTAATTTTTTTCTGTTTTATCCCTATTTTGCCAAAATCTACGCATAATTTCTGCAAGTGATCTTGCATTTCCTGCATATTGCACCCCTTGCCAGTGGGCGGGAAACATCGCTCGGTACTTGGGAGTTGCGTAGCGGTCGTCCACGAGCACGGCGACGCCTTGATCGCTCTGCTGACGGATCACTCGACCGACCGCCTGCAGCACTCTCGTCATTCCAGGATAGGTGTAGGCGTAGTCGTAACCCTGCGCCTCTTCCCTATCAAAATATTCCTGAATCATATTCCGCTCGTTGGAAAGCCCCGGAATGCCCACACCGAAGATGATTGAGCCGATCAGACGGCTGCCCGGAAGGTCGACGCCCTCCGAAAACGCACCGCCCAGCACGCAAAATCCTACGCGCAGATGTCCCAGATCCTCGCGAAATGCCTGAAGAAATTCTTCTTTTTCTCTCATTCCCATTCCCTGCTTCTGCACGACGACCTCGACCTTGGGATATTTTTTACAAAATGCGCCCAACACTCGCTCGAGAAGCTCGTAGGACGGGAAATACGCAATATAGTTGCCCGCCTTGGCGCTGACCGTGGCGGCGATGACCGCCGCATAGCGCGCATCGTTCTTCTGACGGTCGTCGAAGCGAACGCTCAGATAGTCCGCCACCGCCACCGAAAGGTTTTCGGGGGCAAAGGGGGACGGAAGAGCGATGCTTTTTGCGTGCCTTGCGCCGCCGAGCACGTCGCAAAAATATTCGGACGGCGTCAGCGTTGCCGAAAAGAGGATGCTTGACTTTGCCCGACGAAGGAGCGCGTCCATGATGGGCGAGGGGTCAAGACAATAGGTTTTCACCGTCAGATCTCCGCCCGAGAGCTCGACGTAGGAGAGAAATCCCTCCTCGAAGAATTCGCCCACCGCCAGATATTTGCGCACGCGGGAGGCAAGGTTTGAAAACATTCCCCAATAGGGCGACTCGGCGTTTTTCTTCAGCCAACCGTCGATCCTTCGGCGGAAGATCTCAAGCTCTGTATTGAGATTCTGAAGAGGAGAGCGGCAGAGATAGAAGCCTTTCTCATTGCCGTCGGCGTCCTTGACGATCTCCTCGCGGCAGAGCTCGCGCAGGTGTCCGAGCGCCATTTGGGCGGCATAGGTCCAATCGACAAGGCTCTTTTCCTCTGCGCCAAGCTTTGAGAGCACCTCCTCAAATTCGGAGCGTCGAAGGGTTGCCGAGTACATATCTCTGGCGCGGTCGGCAAGGTTGTGCGCCTCGTCGATGAGAAACGCGTATCTCTGGCGTGCGCCTCCCTCTCCGAAATAGCGTCGGAAGTAGACCGACGGATCGAAGGCATAGTTATAGTCGCAGATCACGACGTCGCAATATTCCGAAAGGTCAAGCGAAAATTCGTACGGACAGATCCGATGCTTGTTTGCCACCTCGCAAATGATTTGACGCGAGTATCCGTTCTTCGATTCAAGAAGCTCAAGGAGAGCCGCGGGCAGGCGGTCATAATATCCTCTTGCTCTCTCACAGTCGTCACCGTTGCATCGACTGCGTCCCTCGTCGCTTTTCATTCCGCCGTGGCAGGTGCAGAGCTGTTCCTTTGCCGTAATGACCGCCACACGGAGCTTTGCTCCCGCCTTATGGAGCAGGCTTGCGGCGCGGTATGCTTCCCGCCTCGTGCTTGCCTTAGCGGTCAGATAGAAGATCTTATCGATCTCTCCCCGTCCGAGTGCGCGCACGGCGGGATAGAGAGAGGACATGGTTTTTCCCGTGCCCGTGGGTGCTTCGACAAAGAGCCGCTGACCCTTTCGGATGGCGCGATAGCTCTCTCGGATCATCATCTCCTGCCCCTCACGAAGCTCGGGATAAGGGAATTTTACCCACGCCGCCGAGGGGAGCGTTTCTGTTTTTCGCTTGACAAGCAACCGCGCGAAGCGAACGACGCGCAAAAGAAGCTCCCTATAAAATTCACGAAGCTCCTCGACCTTATAACAATAGTGGAAATATTTGATCTTTCCCG
The DNA here is from genome assembly GCA_017631855.1 of Clostridia bacterium. Taxonomy (GTDB): domain Bacteria; phylum Bacillota; class Clostridia; order Oscillospirales; family CAG-272; genus HGM12713. The sequence goes on from JAGBSP010000022.1 coordinate 28,704, forward strand.
TTTCGACGTGGTAATAGGTCAGCCGTGCGCGGATCTCGGGGAGCTCGTTGCGCAGTGCCAGAAAATAGGCGTAGCACTTGAGCTGTGCGAGAAAGACCTCGCGCGGTGGAAAAAAGAAGTCGTAGCTGTGGACGCACTTGATCTCGTCAACCGTGAGTCCGTCCTCGCGGCGAATGACTCCGTCGGCTCTGCCGCTGACGGTAAAATACAGTCCCTCGCAGAGTGTTGTATTACTCAGCGCGACCTCGGCATTGTAAAAACCGCCTGCCTCTGCCTGAAGCTTGCGGTGCACCTTACCGCCATCGACCGACACGTCGCCGTCGGCACCAAAATAAGCGCCGAGATCCCCGCGGCGGCACGCAAGCTCACAAAGAGATCGCACCGACGCTTCGATGGCAAGGGTATCTTCATTATAGCGCATAGCAATCTCCTTTCAAGTCACAGGTTTCTTTACTTCAATTATATCACGACAGCAGAGCATTCGTCAATATCCACCTCTAAAATTTCCATTATTTTAGGGGTACCATTTTCCGCTCCGAACGATTATAATTGTATCAAAGGGATTTTTCCCAAGGAAGGAGAAACAATGGAACTGATCCGCATTGACGAAGAAAAGCTGAAAATCATTCTCTCACACGAGGATCTGATGGAATTTGAAATCGACGAGAGCGAGCTCGATTATGCCAACACCGAAACCAAACGAATGTTTTGGGAGCTTTTGCGCCGCGCAAAGCTCTCGACAGGCTTCGATACCGACGGGCATCGCGTCCTTGTTCAGCTCTATCCCTCTCGCGAGGGCGGTTGCGAGCTTTTTGTCACAAGGCTCGGCATTCTTTGCCATCATTGCGATTTTGACGATTACGGGGAGGACGATGACGTGAACCTTGCAAAGCATTCCCGACACTCTTTGTACGGAGAACCCCAAAGTGCGTTTGGCTTTGACACCCTTGCGCCTCTTTTGTGCGTCTGCCGACGTCTCCGCGCGCTTGACTACGACGGAAACAGTGACGTCTATCACGCAGAGGATGGGCGCTATTATCTTTTTCTGGAGGACGTATCCCCCACCAATTCTTTTTCGGTGGACGAATTCTCTTTTTTGCATGAATACGGTACATCCGAGCCGACCGACACGCTGCGAACGCATCTCTTGGAGCACGGCTCTCCTGTCTGCCTTGGGAACGCGACCTCTCTTCTTGGCGTTCTCTGAGTGTGACACCATTTTCCTCTTTCCGCATATATTGACAAAGAAAACCAAACAGAAAGGGGTATTACGATGAATCAAGCACCGCAAAGCACCGATTCGATCGGTTATCTTCAGGTCAAGGTCACGACGGCGCGTGGCGCCATTCCCTTGGCGGACGCCACCGTCATTCTTCGCGGAAACACACCCGAAACCTCGGGCGTGATGCTCTCTCTGCGCACCGATCGCGACGGGAAAACCGAACGCATCTCCCTGCCCACACCGCCAATCTCCGAGTCCGAAACGCCGAACGGAGCTACGCCCTTTGCCGTCTACAACGTCGACGTTTCGAAAGAGGGCTATCTTCCGCTGAGCATCGAGAATATTCCCATTTTCCCCTCGATCCTCTCGATCCAACCCGCCGTGATGCTCCCCGCTCCGCCGATGTTCGGGGATTTTATCGGAGAATTTCCCTCCACGGTCGTCCCCGAGCCGCCCTCGGCAGACCTTTGAGGAGGTGGACGTATGGACGCAAGGCTTCCTTATATTCCCGAAACCGTCACCGTGCACCTCGGCGCGCCCACCGAAAACGCGCCAAACGTGACGCTTCCCTTTGTGGACTACATTGCCAACGTCGCCTCAAGCGAGATCTATCCCACCTGGCCCGAGAGTGCCATCCGCGCCAACATTTACGCGCAGATTTCCTTTGCGCTCAACCGCATTTATACCGAATATTACCGTGTACGCGGCTATGATTTTGATATTACGAACTCGACGGCAATCGATCAGTATTTTGTCGACGGGCGAGATATTTACGAAAATATCTCGCAGATCGTCAGCGAAATTTTTGACACCTACATCGTCCGTCGAGGAAGCGTTGAGCCGCTCTTTGCGCAGTTCTGTAACGGCACGACGGTCACCTGCGCGGGACTTTCGCAATGGGGGTCGGTGTCGCTTGCGAACGAGGGCTACACGCCCTACGAAATTCTGCAATATTATTACGGCGAGGATATTGATCTTCGCGAAGACACGCCCGTGATGGGCATCACCTCTTCTCTGCCCGACCGTCTGCTCCGTCTCGGTACGGCGGGAGACGACGTACGGCAGATCCAGATCCGCCTCAACCGCATCTCGGCAAATTACCCCTCGATCCCGAAGATCGCCATTCCCGACGGTGTCTTTTCCTTTGACACCGAGGACGCCGTACGCCGCTTTCAGGAGGTCTTTTCTCTGCCCGCCGACGGCATTGTGGGCAAGTCGACCTGGTACGCCATTCAGTTTATTTACAACGCCGTCAAGCGCCTCAGCGAGCTCAATTCCGAGGGAATCGCCCTCTCCGAGGTCACCCAGCAGTACGGCGGTCCGCTTTCCGAGGGATCGGTAGGGCTCGAGGTGCAGAACGTTCAGTATCTTCTGTCCTATCTCTCGGAGTTTTACAACACCATTCCGCCCGTTTCCATCGACGGCGTGTTTGGTCCTGCCACCACGGCGGCGGTCGCAGCGTTTCAATCGACCTTTGAGCTCCCCGTGACGGGAGAGTTCGGCTTTGACGATTGGGACGTTCTCTACCGCACCTATCTCGGCTTTCTCGAAACCATTCCCTTCGAGTACGTCGAAGGCAACGTACTCCCCTATCCCGGCATTCCGCTCCGTCTTGGCTCACAGGACGACTCGGTGCGTGTGTTGCAGGAATATCTGAATTTTATCTCGGGAAGCATTGACGAAATCCCCTCGGTGAGTGTGACGGGATATTTCGGAGAGCAGACGCAGAGCGCTGTGCTCTCCGCGCAGCGCTTTTTGGGAATTCCCGACAACGGTACGGTCGGTAGTGTAACGTGGAATGGAATTGCCGATCTTTACGACGATCTTTATCGCGGCTCTCGTCTGGGCGAAGGACAGTACCCCGGCTACGACGTCGGACGTTAGGAGGAAATGCTATGCCTAATCGAACTAATGATACCGCCGTACGCAATCTGCAACGCTATCTGCGCCGTCTTTCCTTCGAGGAAAACGCCATTCTTCCCGTCCCCATCGACGGAATTTTCGATACGAGGACCGAAGAAGCGCTGATGGAATTTCAGAGAATGTACGAACTCCCCGTGACAGGACGCGCCGACCGTGGGACGTGGGATCTTCTCTTTGCGGAATATCTTCGTCTGAGCGAAGAAGAGGACCGCATCGAGGCGATCGACCTCTTTCCGAAGGTTCCGCCGAATTACGTCACGACGCTCGGAGAGGAGAGCGCCTTTATTCTTCTCTTGCAATGGCTTCTTTCCGAGCTTCTCGTGATCTACGACACCCTCCCCGAATTTGCTCGGAGCGGTCGCTTTGATCAGCCGACCTCGGACGCGGTTCGGGAGTTCCAAAGAATTCAGCGCATCGAAGAAACGGGACTCGTCGACCGCAATACTTGGAACCGTATCGCAAGAGAATATGGTTTTCTGACGCAGAATCCTCTTTGATTTTTTGACTTTGATCAATTTTTTGCCCGCCGTCTGCGTACAATAGAGATACGGTGGGCAATACTTTTTCAAACAAAAGATTAGGAGAAGGGTCAAAATCATTTATGTCAAACAAATTTACACAAAAAGCACAGCTCGCGCTTCAGTGCGCGATGTCGACGGCACGCGAGATGGGACATACCTATATCGGCTCGGAGCATCTGCTGTTGGGGCTTCTTTCGGATGAGAATTCGATTGCCGCCCGTCTGCTCGTTGCCAAAGGAGTCAGCATCGAGGGGCTACGAAAAACCGTCATTGAGATTGCGGGATTTGGCGCGCCGAGCTCGCTCTCGCCCGACGATATGACACCGCGCTTGAGAAGGATCATCGAGGGAGCGGCAACCGAGTCGCTCCGATGCGGCGCTCGTTACCTTGGAACCGAGCATCTTCTCTTAGCGCTTCTGAGTGAGCGCGACTCGGTGGGCGTCCGTCTGCTCGAGGCGGACGGAATTTCCTCGTCCGAGCTCAAAAAAGACGTCGTTCTCTATCTCGAAACCACCGCGGAGCAGGAAAAGAAAAGCATCGTTGGAAAGACGGCGTCCGAGGAAAAACTGAAGATCCGCGGCGCACCGACGCTCAGTGCCTACGGCAGAGATCTGACCGAGCAAGCACGCGCGGGGCTGATCGATCCCGTCATCGGGCGAGATCGGGAAACCGACCGCGTCATTCGAATTCTTTCCCGCCGCACCAAAAACAACCCCTGTCTTGTGGGCGAACCAGGGGTGGGAAAGACCGCGGTGGTGGAAGGACTTGCAAGGCGGATTGCCGAGGGGAGTGTGCCCGAAACGCTCCGCGACCGCCGCATTGTGACGTTGGATATCTCCTCTATGATCGCGGGGGCAAAATACCGCGGCGAATTTGAGGAGCGAATGAAAAAGGTGATGGAGGAGGCGGCAAAAAATCCCGACCTCATTCTCTTTATCGACGAGCTTCACGTCATCATCGGTGCGGGCGCCGCCGAGGGCGCGGTCGACGCCGCCAATATCCTAAAGCCTGCCCTCGCTCGCGCCGAGCTGCAGATCATCGGTGCGACGACACTCTCGGAATACCGCGCGCACATTGAGCGTGATGCCGCCCTTGAGCGAAGATTTCAGTCGGTTTTGGTCGAAGAACCGACTGCCGAGGGGTGTATTGAAATTTTACGCGGATTGCGCGAGCGCTACGAGTCGCATCACGGAATTCGCATCAGCGACGAGGCAATCGATGCCGCCGTTCGCCTCTCGATCCGCTATCTGCCCGACCGATTTTTGCCCGACAAGGCGATCGACCTTGTCGACGAGGCATCCTCGGCAGTACGCATCTTGGCGGCAAGCGGCGCCTCCCCGCTCCACGCACTCGAAGAAGAGCTCTCGGCACTTCGTGCAAAAAAAGAGGAAGCGGTGCTCTCTCAGGCATTTGAGGAAGCCGCTTCGCTCCGCGACCGTGAACAGGTGCTTCTCGGAGAGCTTGCGGGGCTGCACGACGAGGACATATTCCCGCTCCCGCCGATGCCAACCCTCCGACCCGAAGATATTGCCGACGCTCTGACGGCGTGGACGGGAATTCCGCTCGATCGTCTACTTGCGGACGAAAGCCGAAAGCTGCTTCATCTGGAGGAAAATCTTTCCCGTGCGGTCATCGGTCAGGAAACCGCGGTGCGCGTCCTCTCGCAAACGGTTCGACGTGGACGAATGGGACTTGGCAACCCGCACCGTCCGATCGGCTCTCTGATCTTTCTCGGACAGACGGGCGTGGGAAAATCCAAGCTCGCGGGAGCACTCGCGCTGGAGCTTTTTGGCTCTGAGAGCGCGATGATCCGCCTTGATATGTCGGAATATATGGAAAAGCACAGCGTTTCTCGTCTGGTCGGAGCGCCCCCCGGCTACGTTGGATACGGGGAGGGCGGACAGCTGACCGAAAAGATCCGTCGCCGCCCCTATTCGGTGCTTCTTCTGGACGAGATCGAAAAGGCGCACCCCGACGTTTTCCATCTGCTCTTGCAGGTGCTGGAGGACGGCGTGCTGACCGACTCGCAGGGACGGCGGGTGGATTTTTCTCATACGGTGATCATTATGACCTCAAACCTCGGTACGGGCGGCGAAGCTTCCCCGAAAATTCTCGGCTTTTCGGAGAATGATGCGGCAGACCGCAAGCAAGAGAAGGAACGAATGCTTTCGGCGCTACGGGAGCGCTTCCGTCCCGAATTTCTCAATCGCGTAGATGAGGTGATCCTGTTTGAGCCCTTAGGCAAAGAAGAGCTTGCACGGATTGCGGAGAAAATGCTTCTTGAGGTGCAGAGCCGCGCCGCCCAGATCGGTGTGACGCTCTCCTTTGCGCCCGACGTCGCCCAACTGCTCACCGAGCAAAGCATCCGTACCGAATACGGTGCGCGGCCTCTGCGCCGAGAGATCGTCAAGAAGATCGAGAATCCCCTCTCCGAAAAGCTTCTCTCGGGTGAGATCTGTAGCGGCGATGAGGTACTTGTTTCGGTGCTTGAAGGTGAGATATCCTTTTTGAAGGATACTTCCCCCATACCCACGTAATAAAAACATCCAAAAATTCGGCAGAGAACTTGTTTCTCTGCCGATTTTGTGCTATAATGGATTGGGGTGATGAGATGGAAGAACTAAAGAAGAGAAAAAGGAATCGTTTGGATCATTACGATTATAGTTCTTGCGGCGCATATTTTTTGACCATATCATCCGCAACCGTAAAGATTACGAAGAACATTTGCGATATATTTATGAAAATCCAATAAATTGGTACTACGACGAATGATATGCTGAGAAATAAAAGACTAACAAAACATAGAAAGGTTTTAAACTATGAAAAATGAATATAAAATCACCAAACAAGAAATGATGTCTTGGGCAAAGGAATATTCTTTACACGGAAAAAGAAATATTGTCAGTTTTATTTTATTTCTGATTCTCGGGATTGACGGATTGTTTCTCATCATCCTCAATTCACTGACAAAAGACGCCTCTTTGCTGGATTGGTATCTTGCCGCCATATTTTTGATTGTTTCTGTTTATAAGCTGTTTTTTGAACGCTTTGTGGTAATGTCAAGACGTTACAAAATTTATTCTACGACTTACGGCGTGTCCGAATGGATCCGTTCGGCGGAATTTACCGATGACGAAATTATTCTGACGGATCATACTTCCGTAAGTAAATTTAAATACCAAAATATCAAAAGAATCAACACCAAAGGCAATGTCGTTATGATATTTTTCAACGATAATATCGGACTCCGAATCTACAAAGATTCCTTTGTCGAAGGCTCCTGGGAAGAATTTAAAGAAAAAATCAGTTCCAAGATTCTATAAAAACACCCCGACAGATATTTCATCGGTCGGGGTGTTTTATTATATTTTAAAAGTAATAATACTTCTTTCCTTTATTGATCCGTTCGGGAGCAATATGGTATTTCTTTGCCACGCACCACGCGTCCTCGTCCGAGGCGGGATAATACACGCTCATCCGACTGCCGCGGATCGCATACGCTTCACCAAACCGAACCTCGCGCACGGCACTGATCTTCTCATAGCCAATAAAGTCCGCCGCGACCGCGATCTCGGCATCAAGACAAAGAAGATGTCCCTCGACGCGCGCCCGACAGGAAAGAAGTGTTCCCCCTGCGAGGTAACTCTCGGGGCTCTCTTCTCTACCGTCGGTTTCGTATCGGAACGGAAGAGTGATCTCCGAGGTTGAATATTCCCCGTCCTTCTCCCAAAGAAGCACGTATTTGCTCTGTCCCGTCAGCACGTACTTTCCGCCGACCGCCTCACAACCATCAAAGAGTACGCTTCCCCACGCGTCGCAAATCGCTCCCCCCTCTGCGAAGGAAAACTCCGAGAGCGACAGCCGCTCACTCTGGGAGAAATTTCTGCGATCACACCGAAGCGCGACAGGTACGCGGTACTCACGGTACTCGCAAGCGCTTTCCCGCTCTCCCGAGAAAAGATCCGCCGTGTAAACGATCTCGCGATTGTTCATTCCTCTGACCGCAAGGAGTACCGAAATCTCGCAAAGGATCTTGCCGCCCTCTCCCATCTCGACCGAAAGCTCGCTCACCGTTCCCGTCGCACAGCACTCGTCTACGCCGTCCATTCCCTCAAGCTCGACCTCGCCCGAAAGCGGAAGTTTTTGCGTAAGAACCGTCGGGGTGCTTCCATCCCGTGTGACAAGCAATTTGAGAAGCACCTCGCCCGAAACACGCGCCATCTCGCCCTCCACGCGCACCTCGTCGATGATGGGCGTCGCGTCTGCCGAGATCACGCGCGTATCCTCTGCCGCCGAAAGTTCACAACCAAGCGAAATGACGTCGGAAAGACCGCTTCCCACCGACAAATTCCGACAGACCTCTCTGCGGCGGAACAGCGACTCCGAACGAGCCTCGCCCACCGTTCGCTCTTCCATCAGAATCTTGCCAAACGCGCGCACCGATGCCTGCAGGCGACAACGCAAGCTCATTTTACGCGGCGAGCTCACTCTGCTCGACACGTTCTCTGCGACCACGTCCGCCCACACGCAGACCCCTGCGCCAAGGTCAAATTCGGATGCCGCCTCGATGGGGAGTGTGAAATGATACTCCGAGGAGATCGGGAAGCTGTAAAGCTCGCCGTCCGCCCCTACGTAAAGCACCGAATAATCGACGGTGCCGTTGAGTTCCACGCCCGCGCCGCCCACGTATTTGGCAGGGGGAAGAACGGTCGGCGTAACCGAAAGCACTCGGCGGATCTCGGGTCTGTAGTCGGGGAGTGTGTACTCTCCCGTCGTTTCGGTATTCATCCTTCGATCAAGGATCGGCAAGGTCACGTGAACGGTTGCGTCGCTTCCCATGGAATCACTATAATTCATCGCATCTTCTCCTTTTTAGCTAAGTATTTCAATAAATTTTATGCAAAGTCACTTTTCGTTATGACAAACGGACTGAATTCTTGCCACACGTAGGGGCGCATACCGCCAAGCCGCACCTTGGTGCCCTCCCCCCATCGCACAAACAACGTCCTCCACATTTTTTCTCAATCTCGGGTGCTTCTTCTTGACATTCGGAAAAAATGGTGATATAATAAGATGATATACTAAGATAAGTGTGCCCACCAAGGAGTTCCCGATGAAACGATATTTTATTTCTCCCGATCAAAAGCAATACCGCGCAAACCTGCACTCGCACAGCACCTTCTCGGATGGAATGCTCTCCCCCGAGGAGCTGAAGCGCGCCTACCGCGAACACGGTTATTCGATCCTTGCCATCACCGACCACGAGCACCCGAAGAGCCACGCGCATCTCTCCGAGCCCGATTTTCTGATGCTGACGGGCTACGAGGCGTATATCCGCACGAATGCTTCGGCGCAGTTTGACCGCTATGAGCCTGAGGTACACTTAAATCTCTTCGCCAAAGACCCGCAGAACGAGACGATGATCTGCTTTAACGAAGCCTACGTCAAATACGTCAACGATCCCGTCGAGCGTGCTTCTCTGCGCCGCGCAGGCTCGGAGCGTCCGAGAGAGTATTCGGTTGCCTACGTGAACGAATTTATCCGCACCGCCGTCGAGTGTGGCTATCTCGTGTCCTACAACCATCCCGTATGGTCGATGGAGGACGAGGAGAGAGTGCTTTCCTACGAAAATCTTTTCAGCCTTGAAATTCAGAATTACAGCTCCTACCGCCAAAACGGCATTGAATATTCGGGCGCGCTCTACGACAAGCTCCTTCGCCGCCGCAAGGCACTCTTCTGCCACGCAGGCGACGACAACCACAACAAAGGACCGCTGAGCTGTCCTCGCTCCGATTCCTTCGGCGCGTTTACGATGATCCTTTCGGACGATCTTTCGTACGATTCGGTCATCTCTGCGATGGAGTGCGGCGAGATGTACGCCTCGATGGGTCCGCTGATCCACGAAATTTCGATGGAGAACGGCATCGTTCACGTCGAGTGCTCGCCTGCGGCACGCATTGTGCTCTACACAGGCTCGAAAGCACCGAAGTATGCCGTCCCCGCGCACGGAGAAACACTCACGGAAGCCGACCTGAAGCTCGATCCCATCGCGCCTTATTTCCGCGTTGCCGTCATCGACGAGTCGGGAAAGATCGCATCGAGCCGAGGATTTTTCCGTTCCGAATTTAACGCATAACATTTTCAATCTACGACAAAACCATTCAAAAAGGGGGTGAAGCTCTATGGTAACTATCACCGACGTTCTTCCGCGCAGTCGCGCCGCTAAGGCAGGGATTCGTGCGAACGACGTTCTTGTGTCGATCAACGGTCACGAAATTTCGGACGTGCTCGACTACCGCTTTTATCTTGCCGAGGAGCGACTGACCATCTCGCTTCTTCGCGACGGCAAGCCGCTGACGGTGAAAATTAAGAAGCAGGAATACGACGACATCGGGCTCGATTTTGAAACGCCGCTGATGGACAAGAAGCACTCGTGCGAAAACAAGTGCGTCTTCTGCTTTATCGATCAGCTCCCGAAGGGTCTTCGCTCCTCGCTCTATTTTAAGGACGACGACTCGCGTTTGTCCTTTTTGCACGGAAACTACGTGACGCTGACCAATCTCCACGACAAGGACATTCAGCGCATCATTGATATGCACATCTCGCCCGTCAACGTGTCGGTGCACACCACGAATCCCGACCTGCGCGTGAAGATGATGAAGAACAAGCGTTCGGGCGAGGTGCTTTCGTACCTCAAGCGTCTTGCCGACGCGGGCATTACTCTTTGCTGTCAGATCGTGCTTTGCAAGGGTCTGAACGACGGCGAGGAGCTGACGCGCACAATGCACGACTTAGCGGCGCTCTACCCCGCGATGGAGAGCACCTCGGTCGTTCCCGCGGGACTGACGAAATTCCGCGACGGGCTCTACCACTTAGAACCCTTTACCCCCGAGGAGTGCTCTGCCGTGATCGATCAGATCAATGCCTTTGGCAACGCGTGCCTTGCGCACTACGGCTCGCGACTCTTCTTCCCTGCCGATGAATTTTACATCAAGGCGGGACGTCCGCTTCCCGACGACGAATTTTACGAATCCTACGCGCAGATCGAGAACGGCGTTGGAATGCTGACCGACCTGAGAACCGGCTTCGTCTACGAAATGGAGCAAGCCGACGAGTACGCAGAACGGTTTTCCGCGCCGCGCACCGTGTCGATCGTAACGGGAGAAGCCGCTCATGCCGAGCTTCGCGCGATCTCGGATGATCTCGAAGCGCGCTTCCGTGGACTTACAGTTCACGTCTGGCCGATCAAAAACAATTTCTTCGGAGAGCTCATTACGGTAGCGGGACTACTCACCGCGACCGATATGATCGATCAGCTAAGCGGCAAGGAGCTTGGCGACGCGCTCCTCTTCTCCGCGACTTCGCTTCGCGCCGAGGGCGACGTCTTCCTTGACGACCTCACGCCCGACGATCTCTCACGGGCGCTTGGTGTTCCCGCCATTCCCGTTCCGAGTGACGCGTGCGAGCTGATCCGAAGTGTGTTGGGGATTTAAAAAATTGAAATAAAAAGCACCAAGATTCGAATTTCTATATTCTCATTGGTAGGGGTGGGGGGGGGGGGGGGGGGGGG
>JAGBSP010000023.1 GCA_017631855.1 Clostridia bacterium
AAAGCCGATCCCCATTCAGCGAGGCTCGGTGGTTGACGTCACGATCAGCGGCGTCGTGCGCGGACTTTCGGGCGCTCCGGGCGAGGTCAAGGGATATTTCAGCTCGGGAAAGACGGGAACGCTCCTCGGAAATACCGAGTGCGGCGTCTTCGGCGTCCTCGCAAAGCTCCCGAAGAATCTCTCCGAGCCGATTCCCGTAGGACTTCGGAACGAAGTGCGTGACGGAAAAGCAACCATTCTCTGCACACTCGACGAGAGCGGACGCCACGAATACGAGGTCGAGCTTTCGGGAATTCAGCGTGATGCCACGGGAAATAAATGCTTCACCGTCAAGGTCACCGACAAGGATCTTCTTGACAAAACGGGAGGAATTATCCAAGGAATGAGCGGCAGCCCCATCATTCAGAACGGAAAAATCATCGGCGCCGTCACCCACGTTCTCATCAACGATCCAAGCACGGGATACGGCATTTTCATTGAAAATATGCTGAATCAAATGGGCGATTTGGCGTCGTAAAAGCGGGAAGAGCAAGCCCCTCCCCTACCAACAACGTCATACACCGTAGGGGCGGGGGTTCCCCGCCCGCAAAAAAGGCAATATCAAACCGATTTTTTGGAATGATATTGCCTTTTCAATATTTCTTTTTCGTTTTACGACACGGTCAGAACCACCTTACCGACGTTCTTTCCCTGATACAGAATATCGTGGGCGGCTTCGGCTTCCTCGATGGGAAGAACCGCGTGAATTGTCGGCTTGACAAGTCCCGCCTCGATCTTGGGGTAGACGTCACGAACGATGCCCGCGAGAATCTCTGCCTTCACCTCGGGCGTACGCGAACGAAGCGTGCTTCCGACGATGCGAACGTTGCGGACGTAAATATTCTTGAGGTCGATCTCGGTTTTCTGTCCCGCGAGTGCCGCAATCATAATCCAACGTGCGCCGTGGGTGAGATAGTGAATGCACTTGCCCATAATCTCGCCGCCAAGGCAGTCGATCGCAACGTCCACCGAGCGTCCCGCCTCAAGCTCCTCCTTGAGCACGAGCGAAATATCCTCTTTCGTCGTAACGACCACGCGGTCGGCATTGAGATGCTTGATATTCTCCGCGATCTCGTCGGTCAGTACCGTCGTGATCACGCGTACGCCAAACGCCTTTGCCATCGGAATGATGACGCTTGCAAGTCCCGACGCACCCGCGTTCATGAGCAGCGTGTTGCCTTCCTTGATCTTGCCCTCGATAAAGAGATTGAGGTATGCCGTAGCAAAGGCTTCGGGGATTGCCGCTGCCTCGACCATCGAGCAGTTCTTCGGAATCGGCATCAGCATATCGTACTTCACCGCTACGTACTCGGCATAGCCACCGCCGCCGAGGAGCGCGCAAACTTTATCACCGAGCTTCCAAGCCGACTTTGCACCGACCTCCGAACCAAGCTCAACAATCTCACCCGCAACCTCAAGTCCCATCCATTCGGGGCATCCTGCGGGGGGCGGATAGTCGCCCTCTCTCTGCATCAGATCGGCACGGTTGAGTGCCGCCGCCTCGATCTTGACGAGCACCTCGTCACTCTTCAGTACGGGATTGGGAACGTCGTCCCAACGAAGACTTCTGTTTTGATCATCGTTTACTAAAATTGCTTTCATTTGAAATTCTCCTTACATTAAATCTCGAATCTGCTTCATCTCGGAAAGCAGAGGCTGTGTTTTCGTAGCAAGCTCATCGTATTCCACCACACAAAGCGTCGTGCAATTGCCAAGGATTCCGCCCACGCGGCGAAGAATGTGGCTGTCGCCGTTCGCCAAGAAAAGGAACGGAATTCCGAGCTCTTGTTTGAGAAGATGGACGATGCGCATATTTTCGATCTGCTCCTCCATCGATGTGGACTTCGTCACAATCTTCGCGATGTCCGCACCGCGTCTCTTTTGCTCCAGTGCAATTTCAAGCACACGCTCGGCGGGGGTAAACTTAAATACGTGCGAGGACATCAGCACCTCGGCACCTCTTGCGTGCAGCTCATCAATCAGCTTCATCTGCTTTTGAATCGCCCCCTCATCGCGCGCCAGCTCGTCGTCCTGCTTGTCAAAGAGGTCACCCATCACGTCGCAGAGAGTCGCGCCGCATTCGGCAAGCTCCAAAATTCCTTCTGCAAGCTCTTCGTCACTCTTTCCCTCGTTATAGCCGTAACGGTAATTCGTCACGTAGGTCGGCAGAGGCGCGGCAAGCGAAAAGAGCTCGCGGTAGGTTTCCTTCGTGCGGTATTCGGGCTTCATTTTGCAAAACTGCATTCCAAAGGCTTCCGCACCCTCGGAGCGTGCTACGAGCTCCTTGATTCGGTCGGGCGTTTCTGCCTGTACCATACAAGTCAGAAGCGGCTTTTCATAGGTTAAAAAAGTAGGCTTTCTCATCATTTCCACCGTCCCATCGCGTTTCGTCCGCCGTCGATCATAATATTTTCACCGTTGATGAACTGTCCCTTATCCGAGGCAAGGAAGAGGCAAAGGTCAATGATCTCCTGCGGCTCGGCGGCTCTGCCGAGAAGCGTCGGCATCTTCGCCATTGCCGCACGGGTGAGCACGGGTCCGGGAGAAACACAGACACAGCGGATGCCGTATTTTGCACCGAACTGCGCGATCGACTTGGTAAGTCCGTACATCAGTCCTGCCTTCGAGGTGGAGTAGTCCATTCCATACTTGTCGCCCTCAGCGCCCGTGATCGAGCCGATATTGATGATAAGTCCGCTGTTCTGCTCACGCATCTGCTTCAGCACCGCGTGCGCGAAATAAAACGGTCCCTTGAGGTTGACGTCAATCCCCCAATCGTACACGTCGATCGGCACGTCGGGAAATTCGGGGTACTCCGTGCGGTCGACCTTTCTCATTCTGACCGCCGTTCCGCCCGCAAAGTTTGCCATTACGTCGATGCGACCAAACTCGGCAACCGCACGGTCGCGCGCCGCACAGACCTGCGCGTAGTCGCGCACGTCGCAAACCATGCCAATGGCTTTGCCCTGCCCTTTGGCATTGATTTCGGCAACCTTTTCATTGAGCACCGCTTCGTTGACGTCGCACAGCACGACGTTACCGCCGAGCGCGGCAAAATTCTCGGCAAAGAGCAAGCCCATGCCCGATGCCGCTCCCGTGGAAATGGAAACCTGATTCGTAAAATCCATATCAAAATTCTCTTTTCGTCCAATCGAACAGTACGCCGATCGGGAATTTTTTATCGTTTGCCAATCTGTCATAGACGCTCTGCGCGTCCTCGGGAGAGGCGATCTCGCAGATCATATCCGCAAAATTCAGCCGTCCGCCCTTGGTTAAATTCAAAAGTGTTTTCAGATCGTCCTCATCGGTCCAGAGCCCTGCCGAGGATTCGGTCCTCGGACGCATCATCGTGTGCGCGCCGATGAGAGAGATGCCCTTGCCGTGCACCTTGCCGTAATAGTCGATCTCAAATTTTGAGCTTCGCGTACAGCCGAGAAGCGCGACTCTGCCCATTTTTTTCATACAGTCGAGTGCCTGAATCAAGCCGATGCCAAGCCCCGTCACCTCAATGCAGATATTCGCGCCGCCGTCGGTGATTTTCAGAACACTGTCCACGAAATCCGCCGCCGTCGGATCGAGCGCAACGTCCGCGCCCATTTTCAACGCAAATTCACGGCGCTCCGCCACGGGATCGACCGCAACGATCGGATACGCGCCCGCAGCTCTGAGCTGTTGCACGGCAAAGATACCGAGGATTCCAAGTCCCATGACGAGCGCCGACTCGCCGATTTCCAAGTGCGTTTTTCGAATGGCGGCAAGCGGGAAGGTAGCGATCAGCGCCATCGACGCTTCCTTGGTCGAAACGCCGTCGGGGATCTTTACAAGCTTTCTTCTCTTCATCGTGATCTGCTTCTGGTGCTTTCCCCAAGCAACGAACACACGGTCGCCCACCGCAAGATCACTCACTTCGCTTCCCACCGCGGTCACAACGCCTGCCGCGCTGTAGCCAACCGTTCGCGGGAACACGGCTTCGGCATTCTCTGCGACACCGATCCCGTTTCGATCTCCAACAAAATTGGCACGCTCCGTTCCCGCGCTGATGGCGGAATATTCGAGCGACACCGTCACCTCGTTTTCCTTGGGTGCGGACACTTCCACGTCAAGAAGCTCCGCCTTACGAGGCTCGGTAAATACGATTCTTTTCGTCGTCATTGTTCTATCTCCCTTCCGCAAGCTTTCAAAATCAGTTTGTATAGATTGAGTTCGTAGTCATAGGAATACGGATTTTCTTTTCCTCTTACGAGCTCCGCAAAATTTTGCAGCATTCCTTCGTATCGATCAACCACGTCACTTTTCGAGATGCTCCACGGCTCGTGCCAGCCCGTCGCGGTCGATTCGTTCATCACGGTGTAAATGCCATCGTCCACAACGACCTCAAGCGGTTTGATTTCAACCGTTCCCCGCTCTCCGCAAATCACGAGCTGTCGGCGCAAGAAGCCGCCGCACTCGTTTGCCGATGCCTTGGCAAAGGACACGCCGTTTGGATATTTGAATACAACCATACCGTAATCCTCAGAGGAAATTCCGTCCATGCCCGTCGAGCAATTGAAGGGGATCACCTCGTCGGGCTCTCCCTGAATCTGATAAATCAGGTCAATCAGGTGGCATCCGAGAAAGAAGGTCATACCGCCCTGAAAGGTTCCGAACCATTCACGCACGGCGGCAGGGTGCTTGCAGTCCATATGCGCCTCAACCGCATAGATCTTGCCAAGCTCGCCGCGCTTGATTTTTTCCAGCACTTCGCGAATTTTCGGATTAAAGCGGTACATATATCCCACAGAAAAGACAAGACGCTTCTCTTTCAATATGCCAATCAGCTCCTCAAACTCGGAAAGCTCAAGTCCGCCAGGCTTTTCCATATGCAGATGCTTGCCTGCGTCTGCCACCATCCGCGCGTATTTGGTCAGATAGAGCTCCTCGGTTTCCACAATCACGGCTTCGATCTCGGGATTGCCGAGAATCTCCTCGACCGTCATCTCGCGATAAGACTCAAACGCCTTTGCCTGCTTTGGAAATTTCTCGCGCTCTCCCTCGGGAAAGGCGTAGCCGACCACCTCAAACAGATCGGTCTGCTTTAAAAGACTCTTCCAGATCTGATTGCCGTGGCTGTTGGCACTCGTACCGATCTGAGCGATTTTGATTTTTTTCATAAAGATTCTCCTTTCGGAACATAAAACTCTATGTTGATTTCATTATACCATCTTGACAGAAAAAATTCAATATGATATACTGTAAAAAAAGTAACTATTCTGCAAAATACGAGGAAAACAATGCAAAACAGCGGTATTTTTGTGTCCGAGCTTTCTACCTCGACACACGAGTTTAAAAACTATCATTTCTGTCGCGGAAACAGCAACCGCCGAAAAACGCGCATCGGCGTAATTCTCAAAGGAGAGGGCGCATATATCTATCTGAATAAAAAGCTCAACGTCCACGAGGGTGACGTCGTTTTTGTTCCCGAAAACATTTATTGCTATTCCGAGTGGCACGGAGCGCCCGACATCGAGGTGGTGTATCTGAGTTGTTTTCTCCACTACGAAGGCTTCAAATACGAGCCGCAGCTCCTTTCTTTGGACGAAGCAACAAAAGGCACTCTTCTGCAAATCTCTCAACTTCTGACCTTAGACGCGCTCGAGGAGCTGGAAGCATACTCGCTGTTTTATAAACTGTTGCAGGTCATTCTTCCCCAGATGAAGCCCTCGGATATTGCCTTTGACAAAACCCTGCAAAGCGCCATCGAATATATCACGGCAAATTGGAACGAAAGCTTCTCGGTCGCAGAGCTTGCAAAGCACTGCTGTGTCAGCGAATCGACGCTCTACCATCTTTTTCAAAAAGAACTCGGACAAACCCCCGTCCGTCATCTCCATTCGATCCGTATCAATATTGCCATTGAATATCTCGAAAACACCAACTATTCGATTTCCACGATCGCGGAGCTCGTCGGCTTCCCCTCGGAAAACCATTTCCGACGCATTTTTTCCGACGTCACAGGAACCACCCCACTCAAATACCGAAAAAGCAGATAATCAAAAGAAACGATTGGACAAAAAAAGCAATCTTTCCGAAATGGGAAAGATTGCTTTTTTCGATTATTTCGACGACTTGTATTTCTGCACAAACTGCGTGGGAGTGACGCCCATATACGCCTTGAACTGTCGGCTGAAAAAGTAGACGTCCGAAAAATTGCACAGCTCGGCAACCTGCGTGACGGTATACCGTCCGAGGCGCAGAAGCTCGCAGGCGTGGTTGATCTTGAGCTGAATGATATACTGCTTGGGAGATACGCCGTATTTCTCCCGAAAGAGCCGTTTCAAATAACTCTCGCTGATGCCGCAAGCATCGCAAAGCTCCGAAATCCGAATTTCCTTGGTTAGAAAGTATTCTCGAATCAGCCCCACGGCAGGCGTGATTTTCTCTGCGTGCTCGATCGGCACGTAGCTCTGCTTCTGAAGCTCGGAAAAAATACGGTAAAGAAGCGAGATACACTCAAAATAATACCCCTCATCCTTACTCGCCCATAGGGCAAATGCCTTTTTAAAAAGGCTCTCTAGCTTTTCACTCTGTCCCACCTTGAGCACAAATGCTTTCTCCGAAATCGGCACGTCGGTGTCGAAAAAGATATCAATACACGCACCGTTTTCCTGACGGACGACCTCGTACTGCTCGGTCGCTCCCGCAGGAAGAAAGCGAACCGTTCCCTTCTCGGTT
Source organism: Clostridia bacterium (assembly GCA_017631855.1). GTDB lineage: Bacteria > Bacillota > Clostridia > Oscillospirales > CAG-272 > HGM12713. The sequence continues at coordinate 6,751 of JAGBSP010000023.1, forward strand.
TCGAGAACCTCCCCGTTAAAGAAAACGCTTGCCCGTCCACTTAAGGCAAATATTAATTCGTGATGTTTGAGGTTGTGCGAAAACGAGGTCTTTTTTTCGGGGTATTCCTCTTCGCCCACCATAATAATATGAGAGATCTTCGTCACAATAAAATTCTTTTCCATTCTTCTCTCCCCCTTGATTTCTGCTCTCATTGTAGCATATTTTTTCTTTTTTTGCAATAGTTTTGTGCCGAAAAGTGCAAAAATGTCAAAAGTGTCATTGTATCGATGGAAAAACTCTGCTATACTCTCCTTGGAAACAACCGAAAAAATAATTTTATTTTAAGGAAGGATTTTGATTATGACCGAACGAGTAACAAGATTTGCCGCACTTTCACGAGAGCGCGACCTTTATGAAGCAACCGTCACCCCCGAATTCGATCCGATGGATCTGGCACTGCCCACGGCGGTGATGAACGGAAAGCGCATCATTGAATATATTCTCTGCCAGCCCGTCTATCTGACCGAGGACAACCGCTATACGGGAATGCTCCGCTTTTCATCCAAGGCGCTCCAAGGCACCCCTGCCGACGTATTCCACCGCAAAGGACACGAGAATTTCCAAAAAGCGGCAAAGGAGCTCTATTGGCCGCACTATCAGGAAAATCTGACGATCTTTGAATGGCAGCATTCGGCACCGAACTACACCTATATCGTAGAAAACGGCATCGAGGGATCGCTCGAAAAGATTGCGTACTACAAAGAAAAATACCGCTTTGACAAAGAGAAATACAACTACCTTGACGGCGTGGAGATCGTCTGTCGCGGACTGATCAAGTGGTCGGAAAAGTGTGCTGACGCGCACGAAGCAGCCGCCAAGACCTGCGACAACGAATCAAGACGCGCAGAGCTTCTCCGCCTTGCCGAGATTTGCCGCCGCGTTCCGAGAACCCCCGCAAAAACCTTTTACGAGGGACTTCAGGCAATCATCTTCTGCTTCCAGTTCCTACCCGATAGCGTCGGAACGATCGACCGTACCCTGCTCTCACTCTATGAGCACGATATCAAAAACGGCATCATCACCCGTGAGGAAGCCAAGGAGCTGCTCGCCGAATTCTTCATTCACCTGAGCGCCCACACCCCTGCAGGTCACGCGCACGCCGATAAAACCGCCGAGTGTCACTTTGCCATCGGCGGCTACAATGAGCGTATGGAAGACGGCTTTACCGATCTTTCTCGCGCGATGGTCGAGGCGCTGATGGAAACCGACATTCGCCGTCCCGCAATGTCGTTGCGATGGAACAAAAAAACCCCCTTTAAGGTGCTCAAGTTTATGCTCGAATGCGAGCGCAACGACAAAAACAAGCGCTTTGCCTTCGTCAACGACGAGCCTCGAATCAAGGCACTCACCGAGATTTTCGGACTTCCTCTGAGTGAGGCGGTCAAATACACGATGGTCGGCTGTAACGAGCCGTCCTTCCCCGGGGCTCTCTGGCTCGGCGGCTGTACGGCAAACATTATGCGCTGTATGGTGACTACACTCTATGAAAAGACCGACGAAATCGTAAAGTGCGAAAGCTTTGATGAATTTTACGCGATCTTCCGCAACGAGCTGGAGCGCGATCTTGACCGCATTCTTTGGTATTCCGATCAGTTCGACGCGATGCGCACGAAGGATATCAACGTGCTGAGTGCGTTCCTGCTTGACGGCTGTATTGAGAAGGCGACCTCGCCCACACAGTACGGCTCCAAACATGCCATCGGCGGTGTCGGTTTGATGGGTCTTGTTCCCCTCATTGACTCGCTGACCATCATCAAGCAGTACGTCTTTGACGAAAAGAAGGTATCGATGGAGCGCCTCGTTGAGGTGCTTCGCTCGAACTGGGAAGCCGACGAGGAGCTTCGCACCGATATCTACAAGCACGGACGCTTCTTCGGCAATGCCGATCCGCTCTCGGACGAAATGGCGCGCCGCGTCAGCACCGAGCTTTACGAGATTCTCAAGGATCGCCGCCTTGCCAACGGCGCGCATCCGCTGATTGGAACGCTGGCAGGCTACAACCCGCACCACATGGAATTCGGAAGAAGAACCCCCGCCACGCCCGACACCCGCTACGCGGGCGACGGATTTATGGTCGGTACGGGACAGTGCGGCGGCAAAGACAGAAACGGTCTTGGCGCGCTGATGCAGTCGCTCGCGCAGATGGACCCCACGGGCATTCTCTCGGGACCGACCGTCTGCAATATGATGATCGACGGCGCTCTGATGAAGAACGACGAGTATTTCGATAAGGTGTGTCTTATGATCGAGGAATACTTCAAGCTCGGCGGACTTCACGTTCAGCTCAACTACGTTACGAGAGAAGAGCTGCTCGCCGCACGCGAGGATCCCGCAAAGCACGGTCACCTCAAGGTGCGCGTATCGGGTTTCTCGGCATCCTTCAACGTCCTGCCCGAGCTGATGCAGGAAGAAATCGTACAAAGAACCGTACAGCAGTGCTAAGGAGAATCCTATGAAACTGAGAAATGATCATATCGTCATCTTCGGCGGAGGAAGCGGCATCGGTCTTGCCATCGCAAAGCGTTTTTGCGAGGCGGGAGCGGAGGTGCTGATCGTCGGAAGAAGCCAAGAAAAATTAGAAAAGGCTGCCGAGGAAATCTCCTCGGCGAGCCTGCACGTTGCCGCATTTGACGTTGCCGATTGCGATCATCACCGCGACTTCTTTGAAAAAGCAGAAGCAGAGCTTGGCGCAAAGATCGGCGGCTTTGTCAATGCGGCGGCACTTGGTTCGAGTGTACTCGGACGCGGCTACGAGCCGTGGGACATCACCCCCGACGAATGGACGATGCTCACCGACGTCAACTTCAAGGCGGCGTTTTTCCTGATGCGCAACGAGATCAACTATTTTCTCGAAAAAGAGATCCGCGGCAACATACTGAATTTTGCCTCCAACGCCGCGTGTATGGATATTCGCGGTAGCTACGGCGCCTCGAAGGAAGCCATCATCAAGTGGACGCGTGCGCTTGGAAAAAAGTACGGTCACAACGGCATTATTCTCAACGGAATTGCCCCCGGCGCAACCTTTACGCCGATGATCGCAAGCTACGCGCACTCGATCGACCAGCCCTACGAGCGCCACGCGATTGAGCGCTTTATCCGTCCCGACGAGATCGCCGAGCTTGCCTTTTATCTGATGAGCGACTACGGCGAGATCATCTGCGGACACACCGTCGTTGCCGACGGAGGCGATAATAAAGCGACGCTTTGATAATTTACTGAATAAAAAAAGTCCTTGCTTTTTCTAACTCCGTGTGCTATAATGTAGGTGAAAAATTCCCCCTTGGAGGCTTGTATGAAAAAGTTCTGTGACGGAAATATTGAACGCTTCATTCGAAATGAATATTACGATCTTCTTGCACCTCTGTCCCCCACAGAGCGTTTTGCTAAAAAATTCGATCTGATGCTCTCTCTTCTGCGCCCCGAGCTTCGCGAGAACGACGAGTTTTTCGGTTGGCTCATCTTTGATGAGAAATGCGAGATCGACAGACTCTTCCCCGACGAAGAGCTCCCCGAAGCGCTTCAAAAGGCAGAGGAAAAAATGCTCTCCTTCGGCACACGAAGCAAGGTGGACCGCGGTCACACGCTGATCAATTACGAAAAGATTTTGAAATTCGGTCTTTCTCATTATGAGAAAGAAATCGAGCGCGAGCTCGCAATCACCCCTAACGATCCGATGCTTTTGGCAATGCAAAGCACTCTTAGTTCGGTTCGTTCTTTGATACAAAGAACACTTTCTTTTCTTGATGAGCAAATTGCTCTGACAGAACCCCAAGAAAAGCCAAAGAAACTCCAAACCATCAAACATTCGCTTGCCACCGTTCCCTTCTCTCCCGCAAGAGATTTTCGCGATGCACTCCAATCGATCTGGATCATCCATTTTCTGACCCCCTTGGCAGAGAACGCGTGGTACTCTATCTCTCTCGGACGCTTCGATCAATACGTCTATCCTTACTATCAAGCCTCTCTCGCAAACGGAATGACGAGAGCGGAAGCAAAGAAAATGCTTCGTCAATTTTACGAGCTTCTCAACAGCTACGCCGACGGCGCTTGCCTTTTGAATATCGGCGGAGAGGAATACAACGAGCTCTCCGAGCTGATCGTGGAATGTCAAAAGGAATTCTCGCTCCCCGGTCCGATTTTGGCGGCAAGAATCACCGAGCATACGCCCGACCGTATTTGGGAGATGCTGGTTGACGAGAAGCTTTTCTCAATGGGTCAGCCTACCTTTTACGGCGAAGACGCTTGCGTCCGCGCCCTGATGGAAAAGGGAGTGCCCGAGGACAAAGCAAAACAATTTGCCAACAGCAGTTGTATGGGCATCGGTCTTGCGGGAGAAGAATTTGACAGCATGTGGGGCTGTGTCTTTTCGGTGTCCGCCGCGCTGGAAACTGCGCTGAATGGCGGTGCCTTCGTCACAAGAGAGCTTCCTTGGCGCATTCCGAATATCCGTGAAAAAATCACCACCCTTGACGAACTCTATGAAGCCTTTGAAGCCTCGGCGACCTATCTTTTGGACTTCGCTCTGCCGACCTATCTTTCTCTGGCAAAGCATAGCGAGGAAACAACCCCCGACTGCTTTGTTTCACTCCTGACTGAAAACTGTATCAAAGAGCGGCGCGACCGCATCTCGGGCGCACCCTATCACAACGTGACCGTGGAATGTATGGGAATGGTCAACGTGTCGGACGGAATCTGCGCGATGGATCAGCTCGTGTTCCGTGAGAAAAAATATACCCTCTCCGAAATCCACTCTGCCCTCAAAAATAATTTTGATGGCTCTGAGGATTTGCGGCAAGAGCTTCTTGCATGCCCGAAATTCGGACAGGATTCCGTGGCAGACGAGTATGCTATCCGCGTTGCCGAGATTCTGCAAAAAATCATTCGCCGTCACAGCGAGGGACGCGTTCACTTCTGCCCCTCTCTGCACACCTTAAAGAGTAATATTCGCTACGGTTCCGAATGGGGCGCGGGTTACGACGGACGCTCGGCGGGTACCCCCCTTGCCAAAAACGGCGGCTCGTCCAATTTTGCAAGAAGCGTCCGCCCCACCTCGCTCGTATTGTCTGCCTCAAAGCTTCCGCAACACAAGTTTTTTGGCGGTCAGCCGATCGACGTCAGCTTTTCCGCTGACACCGTAAGAGAGCACAAAAAAGAGCTTGCCGCTCTGATTTCCACCTATCTTCAGAGAGGCGGACTGCAATTTCAGGTCAACGCGGCATCTTCCAAGACTCTGCGCGCCGCCTATGAAAACCCCGAGCAGTACTCTCACCTGATCGTCCGCGTCGGCGGATTCAGCCTTTATTTCAACACACTCCCCGACAATGCAAAGTTAGAGTTCATCGAGCGTTTTGAAAAAGAAGGAACCTAAAAATGAACACAAATACCATCAAAACCGTTCTCGGCAACATCTCCTCCGACGAACTCGGACTCACCCTGCCGCACGAGCATATCGCTTGCTATTTTGAATATTTCTACGGAATGCTCGGGGACGAGTATCTCGACAAGCAAGCGCTCTATGAAAAAGCCGTCAAATATCTGACCGAAATCAAGTTGACCTACGGGCTTTCAACGATCGTCGATTGCACGCCCGTCAACATCGGACGCGACCTTGACCTGATCAAACGAGTTTCCGAAGTGTCGGGCGTTCACATCGTCGCGTCGAGCGGATTTTATCACACCGAGGAAGCGATGCTTTTTGATATTCCCGAGGAGCAGATCGTCAAAAATCTTCTTGCGGATATTGGTAAAAACAACGTGGGCGCGATCAAATTTGCCGTCGAGAGCGAGGAAATGACGAAGCTTTCAAAGAAGCTCCTCTCGGCACTCTGCACCGTACAACAGGAAACGGCGCTCCCCCTCATCATTCACACCAACGCAAAAAACAAGAACGGCAGAAAAATTTTGCAAACGGTGCTCGAAGCGGAGGTTTCTCCCTCTGCCGTAACCATCGGGCACGTGAGCGACACCGATGATATGGACTACGTGACCGAAATTTTAAAACACGGCTGTTTTGTCGGCTTTGACCGAATTTACAAATCCTCAAGACCCGAATATTACGCGCAAAAAGCAAGGGATATCTATACCCTCTGCGAGCGAGGCTTTGCCGATCGGATCCTGCTCTCGCACGACGGTCTTGTCTTCAACGGCTTCCGCGCCGACGCACCTCTGCGCGAGGATAATCCTTACGCATATATCTTCGATCGTCTGCTCCCCGCACTTTCAGACATCGGCTTGACCGAACAAGAAATTCACTCGATGATGACCGAAAACCCTAAAAATATGCTACTATGTAAGTAGGAGACAATATGTTTGAAAACTTAAAAAACTTTTGCGATTCCTTTCTCGAGGTTATTCCCGGCTTCGATATTGTTGTGTATCACGACGGAAAGTGTGTATTCCGCCATTATAACGGATACAGCGATCTTGAAAACAAGATCCCGATGAACGGCAAGGAACGCTATAACCTCTATTCCTGCACCAAGTTCATCACCTGCGTTGCGGCACTTCAGCTTTGGGAAAAAGGAATGTTCTCTCTCGACGATAAGCTCTCCGATTACATGCCCGAATTTCGTGAAATGACGGTCAAGACCGAGAGCGGCATACGGAAAGCAGAAAACCCGATCCTCATCAAGCATCTCTTTGAAATGACCGCGGGATTTTCCTACAACTGCGGTTGCGAGGAAATTCAACAAGCGTTTGCCGAAACCGACGGAAAATGTCCCACACGAGAGACAATGAAATATCTCGCCCATCGTCGCTTATCGTTTGAACCGGGTACGCAGTGGCAATACAGTCTTTGCCACGACGTTCTCGCCGCGCTTGTCGAGGTTCTCTCGGGCGAGAAATTCGAGAATTACGTCAAGAAGAATATTTTTGACCGCGTCGGTATGCCACATTCAACGATGATGCTCCCCGAGGACGAGCTTGACACGATCTGCGCGCAGTATAAATGTCGCGACGGAAAGATCGAAAACGTCGGAAAGAAGATCAAAACCTACAAGTTCGGCTCGGAATACGCCTCGGGCGGTGCGGGCGCCATCTCAACGGTGGACGATTATATCAAGTTTATGGAAGCCGTTCGCACAGGAATGCTTCTCAAGCCAGAAACGGTGCGTCTGATGGCAACCGATCGACTCTCCCCCTCTCAGCGTGAAACCTACACCCAACGTTCCACGCACGGCTACGGACTTGGTGCCCGCGTCCCCAAGGCGGGCGACGTCCGTCAGGACTTCGGTTGGGGCGGAGCGGCGGGCGCATATTGGGCAATCGACCTCGAACGCAAGGTTTCGATCTATCACGCACAACACCTGCTTGCCTCTCCCAACCAAACGATGCGACACTACGTCTATCTCTACGCAATCTCAGATCTCTTCGGTGAGGAAGAATTCACCGCGCTTCTCCCCAAGGAAAATCTCTTTGGACAGAGCAACCTTACTTTTTAATCAACTTAATCAAGGATTTTCTATGACTGCTACAATTTTTGATATTGAACGAAGCTCCTTTGTGGACGGTCCCGGCATTCGCACGACCGTCTTCTTCAAAGGCTGCAATTTGCGCTGCGCGTGGTGCCACAACCCCGAAAGTCAAAAACGCGAGCCCGAGCTTGCGTTTTTCGAAAGCCGTTGCACACATTGCGGTAAATGCCGTGAGAAGTGCCCGAACCACTTGGAACAATGCACTCTTTGCGGCGAATGCGCGCGCTACTGCCCCACCGACGCGCGCAAGATCTACGGCAAAGAAATGAGCACCGACGAGGTGATGGACGAAATTCTCCGCGACCGCGCCTTTTACGAAAACTCAGGCGGCGGTGTCACCTTCTCGGGCGGAGAGTGTATGCTCCAAATTGATTTTCTCGAAGAAATTCTGAAAAAATGCAAAGAAAGCGGCATTCACACCGCCGTCGATACCGCGGGACACGTGCCCTACGAGTATTTCGAGCGCATTCTTCCCTACACAGACCTTTTCCTCTACGACGTCAAAGCATTTGACACCGAAGTTCACAAGCAATACGTCGGTGTCGGTAACGAGCGAATCCTCGAAAACCTTGCAAAGCTTCTCTCCGCAGGCGCACCAATCTGGATTCGAATTCCCACGATCCCAACCGTGAATGCAGACGAGAACGAAATGCAAAGGATCAAGGCATTTCTCGACGAGCACGGAACGACCGAAAAGGTCGAGCTTTTACCCTACCATACGATGGGAGAGGGAAAATGTCTGGCACTCGGCAAAGAGCTTGTCACCTTCCCCACCCCCGATGCCGAAACGATGCAAAAGCTTCGTGCAATTTTCGCATAAGAAAACAAATATAACAAAGCCAAGATCAACACGATCTTGGCTTTTCTTTATTTCGTATATTGATTGGGCGACACGCCCACCCTCTTTGAAAATTCTCTTGAAAAATGGCACGGCTCCGAATATCCGCAAAGTGTGGCAATCTCACTCACGGTAAACTGTTCCGAAAGAAGCAAGGATTTTGCATATTCGATCCTCATACGAATCAAATATTCCTTGGGGGTAACACCAAACTGATCCTGAAAGATCTTCCGAAAATAGACCTCGCTCACGCCGCACGTCTCGGCAAGCTCCGCCACACTCAACGAATTTTCGGAAAACCTCGTTTCAATGGCTTTCATCGCAGGAGCAAGTAGGTCTGTATGTCCGCTGGGGTGATACTCCCTCTCGTTTTCCTTGACCATCAGACGAACGATCTCATAGAGCGCGCTCATTGCCGAAAGCTCCCGCGTGTCTGCGTGCGCCTTCCATTCCTTTGCCGCATTGCGGAATAATTTTCTCATCGGCTCGGGATCGCGGATCGGGATCGAAAACGGCTCTTCCGAAAGCTCGGCATCAAAATTGATGGCATAGCAGTTGCTGTTATCGGCACTTTTGACACGGTAGGTTGAGCCCTTGGGCAAATAATAGAGCTCGTTCCCCTTGGTATGAAGCACTCTTCCGTCCGAGAAAAAATAGGTATTATCCTTTCCCCCGTCATTCAGAACAAGACCGTGCGCGGGACGGTTTTCGTGATAGGTCTTTCCAAATCTCGGAAGCACCCACATTGCCAATGTGATCTTCCTGACACTCAACTTTTTCCATTGCTCGGTCATTGTTTCGCTTCCTTTCGGTGATCTTTTCTTCATTATACACTTTTGTTTCGATTTCGTCAAGTGTTTTCTTTTCTTCATAGACAAAATTTTTTTCTTTGCTATAATGAAATTAATAAATTCAAGAAAAAGGAGTTTTTGTAATGCAATACATCAATGACATAGATTACGATTATATCATCAACAAGCACCACGACGCCTCAAAGCCTTGGAACGGTATGGGCAGATTTGTCCGCCGTGACGAGATCTTCGATCCCGCGACGGGAATGGATGCCGACGCGCTCCGCGATGGATTTCTTGCTCAAGATGAAGCACTCAAGGATCATCCCCACCCGATCCGCAAAGCAAGAGCTCTTGAGTTTATTATGAAAAACACAAGAATTTCCTGCGATCCGCGCGACCGATATCCGTCGGTCAACGCCAACGACCGTCCTCTGAAAAAGACGATTGTTGACGAATGGAAGCGCGAGGTCTTAAAGCAGATCGTACCCGAGATCGGCGCAAAGCGATCCTATTTTGAAAAAGAAGGCATCGTTACGATCTGGCCCGACTACGACCACTCGATGCCGATGTGGGAGCGTGTTCTCTCTCTCGGCTTTGCGGGACTCTTACGAGAAAGTGAAAAGGCACGCCACGCAAAAGAATGGGACGAGGAGCAAGAAATTTTCTTTGAGGGAATTAAAATCACCTATGAGGCAATCCTTACTTTGGTCGACAGATTTGCCACGCTTGCCGAGAACACAGAGGGCTCGGAGAGAATGGCAAAGGCACTCCGTCAGCTGGAAAAGGGTGCACCCAAAAACTTCTACGAGGCGCTTCTTCTCGACTACCTCTACTTTCTCATCAGCGAGCATATCGACTATTTGCAGGTACGCTCGCTCGGCAACTTCGACCGCCTATTCTATCCTTACTATAAAGCCGACCTCGAACGCGGCATCACGGAAGAAGAGATCCGCACCGATATCGCCTATTTTCTCGCGCAATTCGTTGCCATCTCGAACTATTGGAATCAGCCCGTCTATCTTGGCGGAGAAAAGGCCGACGGCTCGACCGAAATCAACGAGCTTTCCTATCTGTTCCTTGACGTGTACGACAAAATGGGCATCTATACCCCGAAAATTCAAATCAAAGTGGGAAAATCCACCCCGAAAGACTTCGTTTGCAAGGCTCTCGATATGATCCGCCGCGGAAATAACTCCATCGTTTTCGTCAACGATGACACCATGCAAAAAGCACTTCTGCGTGAAGGAGCCACCAAAGAAGAGGCGCGGCTTTGCCACGTTACGGGCTGCTACGAATATAGCCGACAGGATTCCTATTTTGCGCAAATGAATATGCTCAATCTCTTAAAACCGTTCGAATATACCCTGCACGAGGGATACGATCCCATCACGGGCAATCGGTCGGGACTTCCCTGTCCGCCCCCTTCGGCATTTGAAAGCTTTGACGATCTGCTCGCGGAATTCAAACGACAGTTTTGCCACATCGTCAATGAAGCGATCGAGGTGGTCAACGGCTTTGAGGGATACCTTTCCTATATGAATCCCCTTTCGATGCTCTCGGCAACCTTTCCCACCTGTCTCGAACGCGGACGCGATGCCATCGTCGGCGGTGCGCGGTATAACGATTCTACCATTGCCTTTGGTGGACTTGCCGACCTCGGCGACTCGCTGATGATGATCAAAAAATACGTCTATGAGCAGAAAAAGCTGACGCTCTCGGAATTCGTTTCGATCCTTGACCAAAATTTTGAGGGACACGAAACCTTCCGTCAAATGCTCCTTCGCGACCGCGAAAAATACGGAAATAACCTCCCGCGCGCCGATGAAATGACCATCTCGCTGGCGAAATTCTGCATTGATCACGTGTACGGTCGCCCCAACGCCAAGGAGCGCGGCGGCATTTGGAAATGTAACTTCCACGTTGCGCGCCACTCGTATATTTGGGGTGATAAAACCGCCGCTTGTCCCAGCGGAAGAAAATGCGGCGAGGAGCTTTCCAAAAACCTCTCTCCCGCTCTCGGTCAGGCACGCGAGGGTATCACGGCAACCGTGCTTTCCTTTACAAAGCTCGATAACACGGTAATGGCGTCGAACTTTTCGCTCGACCTCGCGTTTCTCCCCTCTGCCGTGCGCGGCGAGGAGGGACTTGAGGCAATGTACGGCGTACTGATGACCTTTAACCGTCGCGGCGGTCACGCGGTACACTTCAACGTCTTTGACGCCGAGATGCTCCGCGAGGCGCAGGCAAATCCCGAAAAATATGCAGATCTTCAGATCCGCGTGAGCGGCTGGAACGTCCTTTGGAACAATATCGACCGTTGGGAGCAGGACGGCTTTATCCGTCAAGCGGAAGCGCTCTAAAAAAGGAGATTTACGATGAAGTATATTAGCGACAGAGATTACGATTATATTATCAATAAACACCACGATGCCTCGAAGCCCTGGAACGGTATGGGCAGATTTGTTCGCCGCGACGAGATTTTTGATCCCGCCACGGGACTGGATGCCGATGCGCTCCGCGAGGGCTTTCTCGCGCAGGACGAAAGCATCAAGGACCTGCCACACCCGATTCGCAAGGCGCGTGCGCTCGAATTTATTATGAAAAACACAAGAATTTCCTGCGATCCGCGCGACCGATATCCGTCGGTCAATGCCAACGACCGACCTCTCAAAAAAACGATCATCGACAATTGGAAACGCGAGGTTCTTAAAGAAACTATTCCCGAGATCGGAAAGAAACGCTCCTATCTTGAAAACGCGGGCATCGTTACCATCTGGCCCGACTACGACCACTCGGTTCCCGTATGGGAAAGAGTGTTTGCGCTCGGCTTTGCGGGACTGCTCCGCGAGAGTGAGGAAGCAAGAGCCAAGGGAACTTGGGACGAAAAGCAAGAAGCCTTCTTTGAGGGCATCCGTATCACCTATGAAGCAATCCTTACGTTGGTCGGCAGACTTGCCACCCTTGCCGAGAAGACAGAAGGCTCGGAGAGAATGGCAAAGGCGCTCCGCCAACTCCAAATCGGCGCACCGACGAATTTCTACGAAGCCTTGATGATGGACTACCTCTATTTTCTCATCAGTGAGCACATCGACTATTTGCAGGTGCGCTCCCTCGGTAACTTCGACCGTCTGTTCTATCTCTATTATAAAGCAGATATTGAAAACGGCGTGAGTGAAGAAGAGATCCGCACCGACCTCGCCTACTTCTTTCTACAGTTCGTTGCCATCTCGAACTATTGGAATCAGCCCGTCTATCTTGGCGGTGAGAAAGCCGATAGCTCGACCGAGATCAATGAGCTTTCCTATCTCTTCCTTGACGTTTACGATCAAATGAGCATCTATACCCCGAAAATTCAGCTCAAGCTCGCGGATTCGACGCCGAAGGACATCGTATATAAAATGCTCGATATGATCCGTCGCGGAAACAACTCGCTCGTCTTTGTTTGCGACAAAACGATCCGCGAAGCGCTCGTCCGCAATGGCGCGACCGAGGAAGAGGCACGTACCTGCGTGGTCAAAGGCTGCTATGAACACGGTACCATCGGCTCTTACAGTGCGGGAATGAACTATCTCAATCTCCTAAAGCCGCTCGAATATACGCTCCACGAGGGACGCGATGCCGTCACGGGAGAGCCTGCGGGACTTCCCTGTCCGCCCCCCTCGGCATTCGATACCTTTGACAAATTCCTTGCCGAATACGAGCGACAGCTTGCGAACGTCATCGATCTGACCGTCGAGGTCGTGAACGGCTTTGAGGGCTATCTCGCCGAAATGAACCCCCTTTCGATGCTCTCCGCGACCTTCCCCACTTGTCTGGCGCAGGGAAAAGATGCCATCGCAGGCGGAGCCTTGCATAATGGCTCGGAATTGATGTTCGGCGGACTTGCCGACGTTGCCGATTCCTTTACGATGATCCAAAAGCACGTCTATGAGCAAAAAACGCTGACGCTTTCCGAATTCGTTGCGATCCTCGACCGCAACTTTGAGGGCGAGGGCGACGAGATCTTCCGTCAAGCACTTCTGCGCGACCGTGAAAAATACGGCAACAATCAGAAGCGTCCCAATGAGTTCGCAAAGCATCTGATTTCCATTTTTGAGAGAAATCTCTGCGGTCGTCCCAACAACGAAAAACGCGGCGGTACGTGGAGCTTCGGCACGCACGTGGCAAGACAGTCCTACGTCTGGGGCGACAAGTCTTTGGCTTCTCCCAACGGACGAAAGCTCGGCGAAGAGGTTTCCAAAAATGCGTCCCCCATGCTCGGTCAGGCAAAATCGGGCGCGACCGCCGCCATTCTTTCGGTTACCGAGCTTGACGCGTCGGTATCTCCCTCGGACTTCGCGCTCGACCTCGGTCTTTTGCCCTCTGCCGTTCGCGGTGAGGAGGGACTTGACGCAATGTACGGTTTGGTAAAGACTTTCCAAAAGCGAGGCGGTCACGCGTTGCAGATCAACGTCTTTGACGCAGACACCCTGCGTGACGCACAGAAAAATCCCGAAAAATACGCCGACCTTCAGATCCGCGTCAGCGGCTGGAACGTCCTCTGGAACAACATTTCGAAAGAAGAGCAAGACGGCTTCATCCGTCAGGCAGAGGCACTTTGCTGATATGATGAAAATTCTTACCCAAAAACGTTGTACCATCGGCGAAGGTCCGATTTGGTGTGAGCGAGAAGGACTTCTCTATTTCGTCAACGGAATGGAGAACGAAATTTGCACCTACAATCCCGACACAGAAACAATTTGCGCCTATCCGCAAGAGCTCGGTGTGGCGGCAATCGCATTTGCGCGTGACGGACGAATGCTCGTCACGCGACGCGACGGTGCGTTCTTTCTCGATCTCAAACAAGGAACGACCTCACCAATGTACGACGAAACGATCAAAATTTCCAATGCGAATGATGCCAAGGTCGGTCCCGACGGCTGCTTTTACGTCGGAACGCAAAGCGAATTTCGTCTCGGTCTTTCTGAAAAAATCGACGGAAAACTCTACCGCATCACTCCCGACGGCGAAGTTACGGTACTTCTCGACCGACTGATCCTCGCCAACGGCATGGATTGGTCGCCCGACGAGCGATTCTTCTATCTTGCCGACACAGGTGCGAAAAAAGTTCGAAAATATGCGTTTGACAAGGGAAAAATCCAATTCACGGGGCAAGAGGTACACGTTTCGGGTGCGGACGGATTGACCGTGGATCAAAGCGGAACGATCTTCGTCGCTTCTTGGGGAAAGAACTGCATCGTCAGCATTGATCCCGAAACGATGCAAATCAAAGACACGATCCCCGTCCCTACCAAAGCCCCCGCCAGCTGTGCGTTCTTTGGCAAAGAAATGAATCAGCTTGCCATCACCACCGCAAACTTCGGCATTGACACCGAAGAAGACAAAAATGCGGGCTTTCTTTTCATTCAATCCATGAATACACAAGGTCGCCTGCCGTATTTGTTGGGAGAAAAAACACAATAAAAATTTTACCTTGAAAGGAACTGATCATGAAACACGTCTTTTTAATCGGCGACTCGATTCGATTTGGCGCACCGCCCAAAAGTCCCGGCTACGGCGGTTACGTCAAGGAAATGCTGAAGGACGAGGCAGAGGTTTTTGCCCCGAACGACAACTGCCGTTGGGCGCAATACACGCTCCGTTACGCGCACGAATGGGCAAAGGAATGCCCCGCTGAGGTGATCGACGTCGTGCATTGGAATAACGGTCTTTGGGACGTTCTCCGACTTCTCGGTGACGAGCCTCTGACCGATATCGAGGACTACGGTAAAATGCTTCGCCGTGTGTACGCGCGCATTCACACCCTCTTTCCTAACGCCAAGATCGTCTTTGCGCTGAGCACGGCGGTCATTGAGGAATGGGGCAAGTCCACCTTCTTCCGCTACAACCGCGACATTGAAGCCTACAACCAAAAGGCGATCGAGGTGCTGAGCGAATATGGCGTGCGCTTCAACGACCTCTATACCCTGTCGTGGCAATTGAGAGAGAATTATCACTCCGATTGGGTGCACTATAACGAGGAAGGCTCGAAGATCCTCGCCGAAGCCGTCGTCAAGGTTCTGCGTGAGGAAATGAACCAATGAAAGCAACCATATTTGAGTTAAAACGCTTCGCCGACCACGACGGCGACGGGATTCGCACGACCGTCTTTTTTAAGGGTTGCCCCTTACGTTGCGTGTGGTGTCACAACCCCGAAGGCTTGACGGCTCTGCCGCAGATCGCCTTTTACGAGCATAAATGCATCGGTTGCGGCAAGTGCCAAAAGGAAGATTTCAACCCCGATGCTTGTCTTGGCGAAGCGCGCGTGCTCTACGGCAAGGAAATGACGGTCGAAGAGCTGCTTCCCCTCTTGCTTGAAGACCGTGAGTTTTACGAAACCTCGGGCGGCGGTGTGACACTTTCAGGCGGAGAGTGCCTTGTGCAATCCGAGTTCTGTGCCGAGCTTTTAAAGCGACTGAAAGAAAACGGTATTCAAACCGCGGTCGATACCTGCGGCTTTGTTCCGAGAGAAGCGCTCGACAAGGTCATTCCCTTTACCGACGTCTTTCTCTACGACATCAAGGCATACGACGAGGACGTGCATATCAGATGCACCGAGCGCTCCAACAAAATTATTTTGGAAAATCTCAAATATCTCGACGAACAAGGCAAGACGGTCGAGATCCGTATTCCTTACGTTCCCGACTATAACGACAGAGAAATTGAGAAAATCGCGCATTTTCTGAAAGACTTTACCCATATTTCCAGAATTCGCGTCCTGCCCTACCACAATTACGCAGGATCGAAATATCGCGCCCTCGGTATGAAGCATTCGCTCCCCGAACGCCTTCCCACCGACGAGGAACTCAAATCGGCAAAGGAAATACTCCGATGCATCACAAAAATTTCTTGCCCGTAAATAAAAAAACGTAACCGTGAAAATTTCACGGTTACGTTTTTATTTTATGATCTTTTCAAAAGCTTTGCCTTAAAGCCGTTGCCGACGCCTGCGGCGTTGGCATCGTCGGTGTCAATGTGCATTTCAAGGCGGAAATCCTTATGAACGCGGATCTGCACGTCATAGAAAAGGCTTCTTCTCTCTCCGTTCAGTTCTACGTCTACGTACTCGCCGTCACGTACACCGAAGCGCTCACCCTCGTCAAGGCTCATATGAATGTGGCGGTTAGCGATAATGCAACCCTCACTCAGCGTTACGATGCCCTTCGGACCGATGATGGTCACGGGCGCCGATCCTGCGATATCGCCCGACTCACGTACGGGGGGCTTTACCTTGAGCACAAAGCTGTCGGTTCTCGAAATTTCCACCTGCGATTTCTTTCTCTCAGGGCCGAGCACACGCACGCCCTCAATCGCACGCATCGAGGGGCCGACAATCGTCAGCTGTTCCTTGCACGCGTACTGACCGGGCTGGGAAAGATCCTTCATCTTGGTCAGCTCGTATCCCTTGCCAAACAAGATCTCCACGTGCTCGCGCGAAAGGTGAATATGGCGGTTGGAAATTCCCACGGGGATCTCTCCCTCGCTCGATGCGCCGTCCTTGATCGTACCGATCACACGCTCCACCAGAGCCTTCAATTCCTGTTCCGTATATTTCATAGCTCTTCTCCGTTAAATAATTCTGAAATTGTCCGCCATGACGCAACGGCGCTTTCTCGTAAAGGAGCGTGCCGAGGTAATTCCCTCTCCCGTCGGTCCTGCGATGGTAAAGGTTGCGTGTCCCTCTCCGCCAAAGCCGATGCCCGCATAGGAGGGCGCGTTCTTGACGAAAATGGTGGTTTCGACTGCCTTAGCGAATGCCGAGAGGTGGTCGATGTTCTTCGAGTGCATATGTGCGGTATGACGGAAGCCGTGCTCTGCCTTGACGGCAAGCTCAATCGCTTCTTCAATGCTGTCCACACGAACAATGGGAAGAATGGGCATCATCAGCTCGTGCTGAACGAAATCGTGTCCGAACTCGGTCTCGCAGATAATGCAACGGATTTCCTTACCAACGTTAATACCAATCTTTGCGAGCAGAACGTCTGCATCACGGCCGACGCAATGACGGCTGACCGTCTTAATCGTCTTGCCTGCCTTGTTGGTCTTTTCTTCAAGCACCACGGCATTGAGTCTGTCTGCCTGCTCCTTGTTGATCAGGTACGCACCGTTCTTCTGCATCTCTGCAATCAGCTCGTCCGCAATGTTGCGGAAGGCAAATACCTCTTTTTCCGCGATACAGGGCAGATTGTTATCAAAGGTACAACCGTCGATGATGTCCTTGCCTGCCTTCTTGATGTCCGCCGTATCGTCTACGATAACGGGAGGATTGCCCGCACCCGCGCCGATTGCCTTCTTGCCCGACGAGAGCACCGCCTTAACGACACCGGGACCGCCCGTGCAAACGAGCAGCTTGATCTTGGGGTGCGACTGCATTACTGCGGCACTGTCCAGCGTGGGCTTATCCATCGAGCAAACGAGGATCTCGGGACCGCCTGCCGCACGCGATGCGCGGTTGACAAGGTCGACGGCGTAGTTCGAGGTGCAGATCGCGTTGGGGTGGGGATTGAATACCACGCCGTTTCCTGCCGCGATCATACCGATCGAGTTACAAATGACCGTTTCGGAGGGATTCGTGCTGGGCGTGATCGCACCGACCACACCAAAAGGCGCCATCTCGGTCAGCGTCAGACCGTTGTCTCCCGTCTTTGCCTCGGAAACGATGTCCTCGGTACCGGGGGTCTTATCAGCAACAAGAATGTGCTTCAGACGCTTATGGTCCACACGGCCCATTCCCGTCTCTGCCACACCCATCTCCGCCATAATGGGAGCCTCGGCATAGGTCAGACGACGAATTTCCGTAATGATCTTCTCTCTCTGCTCCACCGTCATTGCGCGAACGGCGAAGTATCCCTTCTCTGCCGCGTCAATGGCTTCGTTCATATCCGAATAAATACCGAGGAGCTTGCGTCCCTGATATTCGGTCGAGGTCCACGAAGCACCCGCGGATGCTCCGTTTCCCTTGATAATATTTTCAACGATTTTTCTGATTTCAGCTTCGGTGATATTTGCCATAAAAACCGTACCTATCCTTTCTTGACTTGGTCTATACCTTTTACTTGCTTGCCAGACGCTGGGTGTCGATCGCAATCATATATTCCTCATCGGTGGGAATAATCCAGGTTGCAACCTTTGCGCCCTCCTTGGTCAGCTCAAACGGAACACCTCTCTCGAAGTTGAGGTTCTTCTCTTCGTCGATCTCGATGCCGAGGAAGCTCATTCCCTCACAGACTCTTGCACGCACGTTCCACTGGTTTTCACCGATGCCCGCCGTAAAGACGAGTGCGTCGAGTCCGTTCATTTCTGCGGCATAAGCACCGATGTGCTTCTTAATGCCGTTGGTCAGGATCTTGAGCGCAAGCTCTGCACGGGCATTTCCGTTATTTGCCGCTTCGGTAATGTTTCGGCAATCATTGGAAAGACCCGAAATACCAAGCAGACCGCTCTTCTTATTGAGAATATCCTCAACCTCCTGCGCCGTGTATCCCTTGGTCTTCATCAGGTAGGTAACGACGGTAGGATCAATGCTACCCGAACGAGTACCCATCGCAATTCCCTCCTGAGGCGTAAAGCCCATCGAGGTGTCAATTGCCTTACCGCCGTCGACCGCAGTGATCGACGAACCGTTGCCAAGGTGGCAGGTAATGATCTTCAGCTCCTCAATCGGCTTGCCGAGCACGCGAGCCAGCTCGTGGCTGACGTAGCGGTGCGACGTGCCGTGGAAGCCGTAACGGCGGATCTGATCGTTTTCGTAAAATTCGTAAGGAATGGGATAAACGTAACGGAAATCTTCAATCTCGGAATAGAAGGAGGTATCAAACACGGCAACCTGAGGAACGTTCGGCATCAGCGAGAGGCACGCCTTCATTCCGGCGATGGCGGGGGGGCCGTGCAGAGGGTTGATCGGTACGATGGTTTCGAGGTACGCAATCACGCTCTCGGTAATGCGCGAGGACTCCTTAAACTTTTCTCCGCCGTGTGCTACGCGGTGACCGACAGCGTCGATCTCGTCGACCGAAGCAATCACGCCGTATTCGGGCGAGCTCAGCAGATTCAGAACTCGACCGAGTGCCACACCGTGATCGGGCAGATCAATCTCCTCAAAGAAGGGCTCAGCACCCGTCTTCTTATGAGTAACCGTACCGCCGGCGCCAATGCGCTCACAAAGTCCCTTCGCAAGGACCTTTGCGTCCTCCATATTGAAAAGCTGGTATTTGAGGGAAGAACTTCCCGCGTTCAAAACAAGAATTTTCATAGTAATTTCCTTTCCGTTACGATGTATTTTAATAAATTAATTGAATATTTTTTTCACTGCAAAAGCTAAGCCACGTATCCGACGGCTCGGCGTTGGTAACAAGCAGATCGATCTCGCCGAAGCCACAGACCTTGACGAAGGATTTTCCGTCAAACTTTGCGGCGTCAAGTGCCAGAATTCTCCGCTCGGCTGAGGCAAACATTGCCTGCTTGATGAGGCTGTCGTGCTCGTTCGAATCGGTCACGCCAAGCTCCATATCGAGTCCCTTGCACGAGCAGATCGCCGTATCAACGTGATAGGAGTTGATCATTTTTTCGGCAGACGAGCCGTTGAGCGAAAGCGCACCCTTTTTCAAAATGCCACCCGTCGAGAGCACCGTCCAATCCGACTTGTCGGCAAGCTCGATGAGAATCTTGACCGAATTGGTAATCACGGTCAGATTTCGTTTGTTTTTCAGTTTTTTGACCACGTACAGCGCCGTCGAGCTGGAGTCAAGCATAATTCTCTCTCCGTCGCCCACAAGCTCGGCAATCTTGTCCGCGATCGCCTGCTTTTGCTCCACGTTGACCGTTTCTCGAATGTTGTACGGAAGATCGAGCGCTGAGTTTTGCTTCGCAACCGCTCCTCCATAGGTCTTCGAGGCAAGTCCCTCGCGATCCAATCGTTCCAGATCACGTCGGATGGTTTCCTCTGTTACCTCAAAATCACGGGCAAGCTCGGAAACGATGACCTTTCCGTCCGCACCGAGGCGCGATAAAATTTCTCTTCTTCGTTCAATGGCAAGCACGAATGCTTCCTCCGTTCGTTGATGTTTTTAAAGAATACTTTCCCAGAGTCGCTTGTCGGGTCCTGCGATGACCGAGCTGTCCAGATACCAACCGTCCTGCATTCCGCTCTTTGCGCGCTCGATTGCCGCCGTGACCGAGGAAACGCTTCCCGTCAAAATCACGTAGGACTTTCCGCACATTCCCTTAGCAAGTCGGATCTCCACGAGCTCGATGAGCGCCGTTTTTGCCGCCGTATCTGCGGCAACGACCGCAGAAGCCGCCGTATAGGTTTCAAGAATACCGATCGCGCCCTTCTCGTTCACGTCGAGTGCGCCGCAGATCGCAGGCTGTACCGTCTCGTGAGGATTTCCAAGCAGGAACTTATCGATCAGCATTGCGGAATTGTAGCGTTCTGCCGCATCAATCGCCGCCTTGACAGCGCTGATCTCGCCTGCGATCGTCGCCAGATATTTTCCGGGACACACAGGACCTGCGTTCACGACCTCAACGTCAGCCGTTTTCAGCATAAGATCGGTTGCGGTAATACCCGAGGCAACCGTCTTGAATTCAATCATTCCAAGAGCTTTTTTCATTCTTCTCTTTTCCTTTTTCGTCTATCGTTATGATTTGGTGTTTTTGATCTTAATATACTTGTCGGTGACAATCTCCACCACACCGTCGATCGATGCGTGAAGCGACACGCTCAGTGCGCCGTCCTTTGCCTTTGCGACAAGGTCGCCCTTCTTGACGCGATCTCCCTTGGCAACAATCGTTTCCGAAGGAGCTCCGATACTTTGCGAGAGCAGGAGCTTGACACTCTTTGTGGTAAAGTCCTCCAAAATCGGAGCCGAAACGTCGTATTTTTTCAGTCCAAGACGCATCGTCAGACGCTCGACCGAAACCTTCTTCAGATCGGCATCGCGTCGGTTGGGATTTACCTCGACCCCCTCGGGGAGCTTCAAGCCCTTGGCACGAGCCGCCGCCTTCATCTCGTCAATCAGCTGCTTTGGAGAAAGTCCCTGCGGACAGGAGTAGGTTTCGCAAAGTCCGCAGCCCGAGCAGAAGAGCGAGCCGCCAAGCGCTTCAACGTCACCGCGTCCGCCGTTCGAGAGCACACGCATTACAAGATGCGGCTGTACGGGATAGCCAAGCACGTTACGCGAGCAAAGATCGGTACAGCTTCTGCATTGACAGCAAACCGACATGGTTCTGCGAAGATTGATCTTCGGATTGCGAAGCTTGTTTCTCACCACGGTATGATCCGCGGGAAGCACGAGAATTGCATTGGTCGTTTTGGTCACGACCTCACTT
Source organism: Clostridia bacterium (assembly GCA_017631855.1). Classification (GTDB taxonomy): domain Bacteria; phylum Bacillota; class Clostridia; order Oscillospirales; family CAG-272; genus HGM12713. The sequence continues at coordinate 28,269 of JAGBSP010000023.1, forward strand.
GCCGAAATTCTGCGTCCCATCATCGGTCCGCCCGAGATCAGCTCGATCTCCTCACACGTTGCACCGCCTGCTGCCGCGATCAGCTCGGAAATCTTCGTTCCAAGCGGCACGAGAAGCGTCACGGGATGCGCAACCTCACCTGCGACCGTCACGTATTTTTCGGTCACGGGAATTCCCTCCAGCGCGTGGTAAATATTATACATCGATTCGACGTTGCAGACCGTCACACCGACCGACAGCGGAAGCTGACCGGGGGCGACCACCTTGCCCGTCACCTCTTTGATCAAAATAATCTCGTCACCTGCGGGATACACGGCTTCAAGCTTGTGAAGCGAGATTCTCGGGAACGCCGAGAGCTCTGCCTCGATCGCTTCGACTGCCGAACGGTAATGCGCCTTGATGGCGATGATTGCACGCTCCGCTCCCGTCGCCTCGAGCACCTCGGAGAGGGCTGAGAGCACCTCAAAGGGATATTCCTCGATGACCTGACGGTGAACCTTCAGAAGTGGCTCGCATTCCGCACAGTTGAGAATGATCGTATCTGCCTTGTCCGAGAGCTTTGCGTAGCTTGGGAAGCCTGCGCCACCCGCACCAACCACGCCCTTCTCCCGAAGTAAGGACTTCAGTTCTTCTAATTTCATAAGGAAATCTTCCTAAAAATCTTCACTTATGCGTCCAGCTCGGGAAGTCCCGTGCCGCTGTCGATGATACCAACGATTGCAGCATCGATCGGAGCTCTTTCCTGATCGCAACCGATTCTTGCCGCGCTACCCGTAGCAACAAGCACCATTTCGCCAATGCCCGCACCGACGTTATCGACAGCAACGAGGCGCTTGACCTCACCCATCGCATCGAGCGTTTCGACGATCATAAACTTACTTCCAACCAACTTTTCATTCTTTCTGGTTGCAACTACACTGCCAATAATTTTTCCAACAAGCATTTCTAAAACCACCTTTCGGTATTTTTCATTTTTGTTTGATTATTTTCCGAGCGCTACCCTCTTCCAACTTTTTAAAAATTTAGAAAAGAGTACTGCACGGAAAATAATCCGTGCGCGAAGCACGAATTATTTTCCGACGACTTTCGTCCGACAGATTAGTTCAGAGAAGGAAGAATCTTCTCAACGTCTGCATGAGGACGAGGAATGACGTGTACAGCAACGATCTCGCCGAGTGCCGATGCAGCTGCGCTGCCTGCCTCGGTTGCAGCCTTCACTGCTCCGACGTCGCCTCTGACCATAACCGATACGAGTCCCGATCCGATCTTCTCGGTTCCGATCAGCTCAACGTTTGCTGCCTTTACCATTGCGTCTGCTGCCTCAATTGCTGCAACAAGACCTCTGGTTTCTACCATACCCAATGCTTCGAGTGCCATATTTATTACCTCCGTAAAAAATTTTAAAAATCAGCGATTTCTCTGAATTACTTCAAAGAAGGAAGGATCTTCTCCACGTCAGCGTGGGGACGAGGAATTACGTGTACGGCAACGATCTCGCCGAGTCTGCCTGCAGCTGCGCTGCCTGCCTCGGTTGCAGCCTTCACTGCTCCGACGTCACCTCTAACCATAACCGATACGAGTCCCGAACCGATCTTCTCGGTGCCGATGAGCTCAACGTTTGCTGCCTTTACCATTGCATCTGCTGCCTCAATTGCAGCAACAAGTCCTCTGGTTTCTACCATTCCAAGTGCTTCAAGTGCCATAATCAATTATTCTCCTTTTTCATTTTGTTCGTTTTTGGGTTCTGCGACCGTTTTTGCTTTTGCCGCTTGGGTCTTTGTGCCCTTCGGCTGCGCTTTCGGCTTTGCCGCCGAGGTTTTCTCTTCTTCCTTCTTCTGCAAACGCTTTGCAGAGAGTTCGACGAGTTTCACCGTTTCAGGGTGAGGATTTGCGATCACTGCCGTTGCCGCAGGCTTTTTAATGCACTGCGCCTTTGCGTTCTCGACCGCCGCCTGTACGGCAGACACCGTACCCGTGATAATCAGGGTAACGAGTCTTCCGCCAAGCTTTCTTTCCCAGCTGACAAGGCTTACGTCCGCGCTTTTACACATAATGTCAAGGGCGTCAATCGCGGCGGTAACACCGCTGACCTCGACAAATCCTAATGAATTCATAGCGCCTCCGTGTTCTTTAAAATTCTTACTCTCAGTTCAGAGAAGGAAGAATCTTCTCCACGTCTGCATGAGGACGAGGAATTACGTGTACGGCAACGATTTCGCCGAGAGCCGATGCAGCTGCGCTGCCTGCTTCAGTAGCAGCCTTGACTGCTCCGACGTCGCCTCTGACCATAACCGATACGAGTCCCGAACCGATCTTCTCGGTGCCGATGAGCTCAACGTTTGCTGCCTTTACCATTGCGTCTGCTGCCTCGATTGCTGCAACAAGACCTCTGGTTTCTACCATACCAAGTGCTAAAAGTGCCATTTTGTTACCTCCAAAATTTTACTGATGTTCGATTACTTCAGTGCGGGAAGAATCTTCTCCACGTCTGCATGAGGACGAGGAATTACGTGTACGGCAACGATCTCGCCGAGTCTGCCTGCAGCTGCGCTGCCTGCCTCGGTTGCAGCCTTGACTGCTCCGACGTCGCCTCTGACCATCACGGATACGAGTCCGGAACCGATCTTCTCGGTACCGATGAGCGTAACCTCAGCTGCCTTTACCATTGCGTCTGCTGCCTCGATTGCTGCAACAAGACCTCTCGTTTCTACCATTCCAAGTGCTTCCATAGCCATAGCTTTCAGTTTCCTTTCTTATCGTTGATTATTTTTAATTTTTATCAAATGCGTTGAGCTTGAGCATCTTCTCGGTGGATTCCTCGGTGTTCGGGATAATGTGCTTTGAGATCACACCCGTAATACCGTTTGCGGCGTATTCTGCCGCCTCTACCGCCGCCTTAACGTCCTCAACCGTTCCGCGGAACTTGATCGCAACGATCAGCGGAACGGGAAGCGCGTCGGCGTTGCCCGGCTTGTTTTTATCGAGCGTTTCCACGGTCACGTTTGCCGCTTTACAGCCGGCATCGACGGCAACGAACGCCGCGGCAAGTCCGAAAACCTCGATAATTCCTGTTGCTTTTCCCATAGCGTCACCTTATCCTTCGTCGGATCACTTGTTGATGATCGCGATCTTAAGACCTTCCATCTTCAGGTTGGTCTCGAGCGCTTCGTTGATCTCTTCGAGCGGATACTTGTGGGTGATCAGCTTTTCCATCGGAAGTCCGATTGCCTTCGCACGCTTGAGGAAGTCAAAGGTCGTTACGTAGTCACGCAGGGTGTATACCCAAGAACCGACCGTGGTGATCTCCTTCGAGCAGATATCGAAGTGAGGATTGATGGTAGCATCGCCACCGTTGATGAAGAAGCCAAGCTCGCAAAGTCCACCGCCGTTGCGGATGAACTTGTAGATGTTTGCGTGTGCAATGGGAGAGCCCGTGCACTGGAACGCGAAGTCGGCAAGGTAACCGCCAAAGGCGTCCTTGACAGCTTCAGCAAGCGCTTCCGTGCCCTTGTGATCCTTAAAGTTGACTACCTCGGTCGCACCCATCAGCTTTGCGAATTCGAGACGCTTTGCTTCACCGTCAACTGCCACAATATTCTCGGTGCCCATCGCACGGAGTACGGCGATACAGATCAGACCGATCGGTCCGCAACCCTGTACAACCACACGGGAGTTGAAGCGAAGAATGCCGGTCGTCTTTGCACGCTCTACTGCGTGAATCAGAACGGCAGAGGGCTCGATCAGAATTCTGCTGTCGAGGTCGAGATCGCTGACGTTGAAAATCGTCGAGCCGCCGCGAACCAACAGATAGTCGGCAAACCAACCGTTGAGGTGCTTGTCATCGTCGGGCAGAAGTCCGAAAACGTCTGCGCCGCCTACGTTTTGCTTGTTGAGGTCAAACATCGTAATGTCGGGGTTGTCCTTGAAAATCATACAGGTAACAACCTTGTCGCCGATGGCGAGGGGCTTGCCTGCGCTGTCCTTCTTGACGTTCTTACCCATCTTTACGATCTCACCCGTTCCCTCGTGTCCGAGAACGACGGGGATCAGGGAGAAGGGATCGCGCTTAAATTCGTGTGCATCGGTTCCGCACACACCGCAACCCTCAACCTTAACCAGAATATCGTCGTCGCCAAGCTCGGGGATCGGATATTCCTGCAGATCAAAGTGCTCGAGCTTCGTCAGCATTGCAACACGGCTGGTCTTAGGCAGAGGACCTGCCGCCTTGGGAGCGGATGCACCCTGAGAGCCCATGCTCTCAAGCACCTGTCTGACGATCTTCTCGATGTCGGTGGATTTCATATCCATAGTGTTTATCCTTTCGTGTTCGTAGTTTTACATCTTGGTTTCAAAATACCGTTTACCGTAGAGTGAAAGTGCCGCGTCCTGCTCTTCCGAGCCGCCGCTGACGCCGAGTCCGCCAATAATCGAACCCTTGCCATCGGTCAGCGGATCTCCGCCGCCGAAGATCACAATCTTTCCGCCGTTGGTAAACTGAATTCCGTAGAGTGACTGCCCCGGCTGAGCCAAAGGCTTGAGCGTCATCGTCGACATCTTCAAAGCCACCACAGTGTACGCCTTGTTTACAGCAACGTCGTAGCTTGCAAGGTAGGCGTCATCCATACACTTGACAAGCTTCGGGTTTCCCGCAGCGTCCGATACACAGACCACAGCGCGAACTCCGATCCGAGCCGCCTCAGCGATGACCGCATCCGCAAGCTGTTCTGCCCGCGCAAGCGTCATCTGCTTTTTTTCAGCGTTTCTTTGGGAAATGGTATTTTGAACGATCTCTCTGATTTGACGTTCGTCCATGAAAAGCTCCTCGGAAGAATTACTTGCCGAGCTGCTCCAGAACGAGCTTGGTGATCATAGCAACGGTATCAGCGTCAGCACCCTTCGTGCCGCAGCTACCGCCGCAACCGTGACAGCTGGGCTTGCCTGCCTGAGCGTTGGGGCAAACGTCTGCGGGGTGCTTACCCTTCAGACCGAACTGACGGCGAATTTCGTACAGTCTCTGAACCTGAGCGTCGGTGAGCTGCTTGGGTCCGCCAAGAACCTTGGACTGGTACAGAAGCTGTGCATAGAACTCAAGCGACTCCATCTTGTGGTATGCGCTCAGAAGCGAATCCGAGAAGGAAAGTGCGCCGTGGTTTGCAAGCAGAACTGCATCGTAGTGCTGCAGGTACTTCGAAACTGCGTCCGGAATCTCCTCGGTCGAGGGCGTGCCGTACTCAGCGATCGGAACACAACCAAGGAAGATAACTGCCTCGGGCATGATCGGCTCGGTCAGCGGAATTCCTGCAATTGCAAAGGACGTAGCGTACAGGGGGTGTGCGTGAACGACCGACTGAACGTCAGGACGCTCCTTGTAAACTCTCATGTGCATCTTGATTTCGGAAGAGGGCTTGAAGTTGCCGTTTGCCTGAATTACCTTACCGTTTGCGTCTACCTTACAGATGTACTCGGGGGTCATGAAGCCCTTCGATACGCCCGTGGGGGTGCAGAGGAATTCGTTGTCGTTCAGCTTTACGGAAATGTTACCGTCGTTGGATGCAACCATTCCCTTGTTGTAGATGCGCTTACCAATGTCGCAAATCTGTTTTTTGATTTCGTACTCGTTGACCATTGCCATAATTTTGTTCTCCTTTTGTAAATATAAAATATTTTTTACGTTTTGTTATATTAGCCCTGCTTTCGCAGATAAGCCCGTAATTGTTCCACACCCTCTCCGGTGTGCGAGTTGATCGGGAAAATTTTTTCACAGCCCGAAAGCCGCAACCAATTCGCCGCCCTCTCGGGGGACGCCCGATCGATTTTGGTGACGATCCCGATCACGTCACGGTTGACCATACAGGTGATGTTCGGCGGGAAGAGCGAATAATCGTCGTCCGCCGCAATCAGAAGCGCTACCACGTCTGCCTCGTACGAGTAGATGGCAAGCGCCGCCCCAAGGCCGTGGACCTCGGCGTACTCTCCTGGGGAATCAATGAGCCAGTCCCCATAGAGCATGTACTGCGTTTTGACGTATCGGATCTCCTCGCCGCGAAGCGCCTGTGTCAGCGTGGTTTTTCCCACACCGTGCCGACCGACGAGAAGCGTTTTTTTCATTTGCGAGTTCGTCAGGTTTTCGTGATCTTGCATACCGTAAACCCAAGCGTTTCCTCGGCGTACTGTACCACCGCGTGAAGCGAGGCGTCGACCTCGGAATAGGTTCCCGTCAGAATCACCGTGCCGCTGAAGCGGTCGACAAATCCGAGCTGTGCGCCCGAGGATTTGATCGCGATGTCTCCTGCGATGATCGCGGTTTCGGCGGGGCTGACCGTCAGAATTCCGATCGCCGACTTGGAATACTCCACCGCGGGATCGAGTCCCAGCTTCTTATAGAGGATCTCGTCGGGGTTGGCGATAATGTGCGCTAGCGTAATCTGCTTACCCGGAACAAGCTCCTGAATAATTCTTTGTTTTTCCTGCATTGCTTACCCTCCGATCTGTCCCTTGAGTCCGACGCGCTCTACCACCGAAAGAAGCGTTTGCATTTTCTCTTTCGTCGGCGGCTCGATGTGCGCCATCGTGTAGGTCCGTCCGAGTCCCGCATACTTGTCCGATCCGATTCGGTGATACGGCAAAAGATGCATTTCCCTGACCGTACCGAGCGACTTTGCAAATTCGGCAATCGACCGAATATCGCTCTCGGTATCGTTGAAGGTGGGAATCACGGGCGTTCTCACGACAAGGCAATTCGCTTCCTTAGCGATCTGCCTTGCGTTCTCAAGGATCTTCGCGTTATCGCGCGTGGTAAATTCCTTGTGCTTTTCTCCGTCCACGTGCTTGATGTCCATCAGCACGGTGTCGACGTACGGCAGGAGTCGTCGGATCACGTCCATCTCGGCGTATCCCGTCGTTTCGATAGCGGTGGAAATTCCCATTTCCTTTGCCGCCCGAAGCAGAGCCTCCGAAAATTCAGGTTGCCAGAGGCATTCTCCGCCCGAGAGCGTCATTCCGCCAAAGCCCGAGCGTCGGTAGTACACGCGATCGCGGGCAATCTCCTCTAAGACCTCCCCGACCGTCACGTCGCGTCCGACGAGCTTGGTCACGCCGCCCTGCACCATATTTTCAAAGTGCCATTCCTGCGATTCGGGATTACAGCACCACCGACACCGCAAGGGACATCCCTTGAGAAAGACGATCGTGCGCACCCCCGGTCCGTCGTGGATCGAAAAGCGTTGGATGTTAAAAATTCTGCCCTTCGTTTCCAGATAGGATTGTTCCATAAAACTCTCTCAACCGTCCTCTCAGAATCCTTGCTGCTCGGTTCGGTTGATGATATCCTCCTGAAGTCCCTTGGACAGCGTGGTGAACAGGGCAGAATATCCTGCCACTCTGACAACCAAGGACTTGTATTTTTCAGGATGCTTTTGCGCATCACGCAGGGTTTCGCGGCTGACCACGTTAAACTGCATGTGGCTTCCCTTTTGGTCGAAATAGCCGCGAACGAGCGCCGCAAAGCTTTCCAGACCACTCCGTCCTTCGAGTGCCGAAGGATGGAATTTCATATTAAAGAGCGTACCGTTCGAGGCGATGTAGTGGTCGAGCCTCGATACCGAGTTTGCCGATGCCGTCGGACCCTTGACGTCGCGTCCCGCCGCGGGAGAAACTCCGTCGGCAATCGGTGTAAAGGCAAGTCGTCCGTCAGGCGTTGCTCCCGTCTGCGCACCAAGCGGTACGTTTGCGGATACGGGATAAAGTCCTGCTTGGAAAATACCGCCGCGAGGATTCTTGTAGCTCTCCATCGGCTTCGTGTAGGTATATGCCATTTCGCGAGCAAACAGGTCGATCTCATCCTCGTCGTTTCCGAATTTCGGAAGCGCCTGAATGTCGGCAAGAAGTGCCGCGTATTGCTTCTTCTCTTCGTCGGACGCTTTGTTTGCCTTCACCGTGGTGTATACCGTCTTGATATCCTCCTCGGTCAGCTCCTTGCCCGATGCAACGATCGATGCCGCCACTTGCGCAGTCAGCTTTGCCGCCATCTGCGAATCCATTTCCTGACCGAAGTTTGCGTCAAGTGCTTTCTTGAAGAAGCCGAGCGTGTATTTCTTATCTTCAAACACAAGCTTCTTCACCGCGTACATACCGTCGGTGACGTTCGCAATACCGAAGCCCTGCGGTCCTGTGAAGTTGTAAATCGCTCCACCCTCCTGCAGGCTCTTTCCGCGTCCGATGCAATCCTCAACCATCGAGGATTGGAACGGCAGCGGGCAACGCTCGGCGTGTGCTACGTCAATCGCGTTGTCGGCGTTGACCAACAGCTCAATAAAGTAATTCATCTGTGCACGGTAAGCGTTCTCGAATTCCTCGTAGGTGCGCATCGTTTCGACCTCACCCGTGCGAGGACCAATCTGCACTCCCTTGTCCTTACCGTTCGAGAAGACAAGCTCCAGCGGACGGCACATATTGAAGAATGCCGCGTCGTGCCAACCGTCGGTCTTTGCCGCCTTTTGCGGCTCCACGCAACCGATGATGTTATAATCTCTTGCATCCTCAAGTGTCAGTCCTCTGCTCTGCAGCGCGGGAATGATTACCTCGTCGTTGTAGTATGCGGGGAATCCGATGCCCGTTCTCGTCAGCTCTGCCGCGCGAATGAGAAATTCGTGCGGTGTGCCGTTCCAAACTCGTACCGAGAAGGACGGCTGAGGCAGGAAGACGTGCTCGGTTGCCGTGACCGACATAAACGAAAGATCGTTGGTCGCGTCGCGCCCGTACTTGTCCTGACCGCCCGCAATCAGATTCTGGAAGAGGCTGTATCCCGCAAAGCCCTCGGCAGAAGCCGCGTCACGAACCTTGTTGAGGTCGTTGAGCTTGACCCAGATGCAGTCCATCAGCTCCTGCGCTTCTTCGCGCGTCAGCTTGCCTGCATCGAGGTCCTTTTTATAATAAGGATACATATATTGGTCAAAGCGTCCGGGCGAGATCGAATGTCCGCTCGACTCGATCTGCAGAAGCATCTGCACAAACCAGAAGGACTGGCACGCCTCGCGGAAGCTCTTTGCTCCGTACTCGGGAACCTCACGGCAGACCGCCGCGATCTCCTCAAGCTCTTTTCTGCGACGAACGTCCGCTGTCGTCTTTGCCATTTGCGCCGCAAGCTCGGAATATCTCTTCGCATACGCGATTGCCGCCTCACAGCTCATGATCACCGCGTCAAGAAAATGACTTCTCTTGGCAAAATCGGCATCTCCCGCAGAGAGCTTTGCACGCGCATCCTTTGCTTCCTTAATAATACCGCGATAACCGACGGCAAGCACCTTCGGATAGTCGACCGTCAGGTGACCGATGCCGTTATAGAAGTAGTTACCGGGAGTAAACATTCCGTGATCGATTGCAATCTTTGCCGCATCGGTCATATACGAGGTAGCAAGCTCGCTGGTCGTTTTTCCCTTCCAGTACTTGTACACCTTGGAAAGCGTCTGCTTCGTTTCCTCCGAGATGTAGAACGGATCTGCCGTTCTTGTTTCCACCGTATCAAATTCAGATTCCAACCACTCAAAGGAGTACTCGGGAAATACCTGACATCCTCTGGGTGCTCTCGTTGCCGCACCGACGATCAGCTCATTCTCGCGAATGACGATCGGCAGATGCTCGAGAATGTGGCGGAATGCCTTGGCACGGCGCGTGATGATCGGCTCTCCCTCGGTCGCCATATACGACTCGGTCAGGAGCACAGCGCGGTCTGCCTCGATCTGAGGCATCTTTTCGTAAAGCGCGTCGACCAGCTTTTGAATTCTCGGAGATTTTTCAATCGGCTCTGTATAGAACTTCATCACAAATCATCCTTTCATTTGGTTTTTACAGAATATTTCAAAACGTTTTAAAAGAAAATCCCACAGAACCCGTCGTCCTGCACAGAAATTTACGATCTTTTTTGGCAAAAACAACATAAAAGAACGCATTTTTTCAAAATTGCCTGATTTTCTATATACACTATACCACATTTCCCCATATTTGTCAAGAGGTTTTCCTTTATTTTTTTGGAATTTTGTTGTTTTTTCTTTGAATTCTTTCTTGGTTTTTTCTAAAAATCCGAAAAATCAGCCACTTTTGTTTACTAAAGTCCTCTGCTAAACAACAAAAACAACAAAAAACCACAATTTTATTCTTGGTTTCAACCCAACCCCACATCCTCTTCCCACATCCCGTAAAAAAATCCCAAAAATCGCTACCAAAAAAGCAAAAAAGACTTGCACGAAACCCAAAAAAACGATATAATATAATTATGAAATTTTTCTCAAAGGAGTGTGTCTATGAAACACGACCGCTTATTGCAATATATCCACGGACGGCACTGTGAAATCTTAGGTCTTGGCGTTTCCAATCTCCCCTTGGCGAAGGTCTTGTGCGAGCTTGGCGTCCAGCTGACGATCCGCGACAAAAAACCGCCCGAGGAGCTTCTCGGCGCAGAAGAGCTGATCGCGGGCGGTGTCGAGCTGATCACGGGCGAGGATGCCTTCGACCATCTTTCGGGCGAGCTGATCTTCCGCTCCCCCGGCATCCGTCCCGACCGAGCGGGACTTGCCGACGCGCTGGCACGCGGTACGGAGCTGACGAGTGAGATTGAGCTTTTTCTGAAGCTTACCGATGCCGAAACCTTTGCTGTTACGGGAAGTGACGGAAAGACGACCTCAACGACACTGACGGGCAAATTTCTCACCGCAGAGGCAGAACGACGCGGCAAGGGCAAGGTTCTCGTGGGCGGCAACATCGGTGCGCCGCTGCTTGACCGACTCCCCTTGACCTCATCGGACGACCGCGCCGTAATGGAGCTCTCCAGCTTCCAGCTGATGACCGTGGATCGCGCCCCAAACTACTCCGCCATCACCAATCTCTCGCCCAATCACCTCGATTGGCACACGGGAATGGACGAATACCTCGAAGCAAAAAAGCATATCATCGGTGACAGTACGCTGCGTTTTGTCACGAACGCCGAATGCGAGGTCACCGCGCGTCTTGCCGAGAATCTTCGAGTGCAAAGAAACGGCGACGTGCCCGCCATCTATCTCTTCTCCTCCAAGCACTCCTCGTTTGCCGAGCTCTTCCCGAACGGCGCGGGCAAGGATGACCGCGCCATCTACGAGAAGGACGGTGCGATCGTGCTTTCGGACGGAACGGGCGAGATCCCGCTCTTGCAAGTATCCGAGATCCAAGTCCCTGGCAGACACAACGTTGAGAACTTTATGACCGCCATTGGACTGACCTACGGCAGAGTCGACCCGTCGGTCTACACCTCGGTCGCACGCGAATTTCGCGGCGTAGAGCACCGTCTGGAACTCATTCGAACGCTTCACGGTGTGGATTATTATAACAGCTCGATCGACTCCTCTCCCTCCCGCACGGCGGCGGCACTCTCGGCGCTCCGCGGACGCGACATCGTCATTATCTGCGGCGGTTACGATAAAAAGATCCCCTTCGAGCCGCTTGCCGAGGCACTCTGCCACACGGTTCGCGCCGTCGTACTGACGGGGCAAACGGGCGAGAAGATCGAGCACGTGCTCCGCGCGCATCCCGACTACCGCGAGGGTGCTCCCGAGATCTATCGCGAGAGCGACTTTTTCGATGCCGTGAGCACCGCAAAGCGTGTCGCACGCGAGGGTGGCTGTGTGCTTCTCTCCCCCGCCTGCGCAAGCTTCGACGCTTTCAAAAACTTTGCCGAGCGCGGCAATACCTTCCGCGAAATCGTAAAAAACTTTGAAAATTAACAATTTACGATAGATATCGCCCCCAAAAACTGTTATAATGGATCTATCAAACGAAAGGAATCCCTATAATTATGATGAAAAAAATCACGGCGCTGGCGCTGGCTTTGCTCCTTTGTGCCATCTGCCTGCTCTCGACCGCCTGCTCCCAAAAGAAGGACGGAATTCCCGAAGGAATGAAATCGGCAACCGTCAGCGGAGAGCCGTTTATTCTCTACGTTCCCGAATCCTGGACCGATAATACGACCAGCGGCATTTCGAGCGCTTACTACGCATCGAACGACACCATTCTTGTCAGCGCGCGCTACTTCACTCCCGCCGACAAAGAAATGACGATCGACGATTATATCGACGGTTGCGCCGAGCGCTACGAAGAAATACTCGGAAGCTATTCGCAGACCGAGCGCGGACCTGCCCTGCTCGGCACCGAAAACGCAGTCAAGCTTTCCTATACGATGGTCAAGAACGACGTCGCGTATGCTTGCTTCCAGATCACCGCGATCTACCGCGGAGATCTGATCTCGCTCTACGGCTACTGCCCCACAGAGCTCTATGAGGCAAGAACCGAGGATTACGACAAGATTGCTTCAGAATTTGTTTTCTGTGAGAAAACCGATCCCAACGGCGCCGAGATGACCGATAACAAGACCCCCGACGGAATGAAGATTGCTTCTGCCGACCACCTCGAATACCGTCTGTACGTTCCCAAGACGTGGATCTGCGATCCCGAAAGCGGACGGAGCGAGGCGTACTATCCCGAAAGCGAAAAATCCAACGTATCGCTGACCTCTTACTCTCCCTCCGAATCGATCTCGGTTAAGGATTACTTTGCCGACTGCGAGGAAGAATACAAGACGGTGCTCCCCGAATACGAGCGCCTTTCCGAGGAAGAAACGACGGTTGCCGACCGCCTCGCCTACTCCTTCGTCTACCGTACGGTGGTCGACGGCGTGGAATTCAAAATGATGCAAACCGTCTTTACCTACAACGAAATCATCTATTCGCTGACCTATACGGCGATTGCCGACAGCTTTGATACCCACCTTGAGGACGTGGAAGCAATGCTTTCCGCCTTCCGTTTCCGATAAGCCGAAATGAGTATGTCTATTTATCTTGACAACAGCGCCACAACGCCGCTCTCGGAGGCGGCAAAGGAAGCGCTCCGCTCCGCCATAGAATGCTACGGCAATCCCTCTTCCCTGCACAGCGCGGGACAGAGCGCCGAAAAGCTTCTTGAGGCGGCACGCGAGCAGGTGCTTTTAGGACTTGGACTCCGTCCGAGACAGAAGGACGGCGTGCTCGTCTTTACAGGCTCGGGCACCGAGGCAACCGCCCTCGCTCTACTCGGTACGGCATACGCCAAAAAGCGACGCGAATCCAACCGCATTCTCACCACCGACTCGGAGCATCCCTCGGTGTCAAGAGTGATGGATCGCCTCTCGGAAAACGGCTTTGAGGTAATTCGTCTTTCCACAAAGAAAGGTATCATCGACCAAGCAGAGCTTGAGAAAGCCTTGGAGAAGCCCATCTTCCTCGCTTCCTTTATGCTCGTCAACAACGAAACGGGCGCCATCTATCCCGTCGGAGAGATGTTCCGCGCCATCAAAGCAAAATATCCCGACGCGATCACGCACTGTGACGCCGTGCAGGGCTTTATGAAAACCCCCTTTACTCCCGGGACACTTTGCGCCGACCTCATCACGGTCAGCGCCCACAAGCTCCACGCCCCGAAGGGTGTGGGCGCACTCTATATCGACGCCAAATTGATCAAAGCAAAAAAGATCATCCCCGTCCTTGACGGCGGCGGTCAGGAGGGCGGACTCCGCTCGGGTACCGAAAATATGCTCGGCATCGTTGCCTTCGGAGCATCGGTTGCAGAGCTTCGACAGAACAAGTCCGAAATTTCGGCGCACGTGGAAGCGCTCCGCGCCTATGCCGACGAGAAGCTCTCAAGCCTTGATCTCCGCATCAACCGCGTGGGCGGAAATGCGCTCCCCTATATCATCAATATCACCCTGCCCGACATCAAGAGCGAAACGATGCTGCACGCGCTCTCTGCCGACGGAATTTTCGTTTCCAGCGGCTCGGCGTGCTCCTCCCATTCGCATCATCCGAGCGAGAGTCTCGTCGCCTTCGGACTTAGTCCGCACGAAGCCGATTGCTCTCTTCGCATTAGCCTTTCACGTTATAACACAACCGAGGAGATCGACGCGCTCTGCGCTTCTCTGCAAAAGAACATCGCTCGTCTGGTCAAGATCCGATAAATCTTGGCTCACTCTTTCGTTTTCTGACCAAAGGAGAATTCTATGAAGAAATCAGTATTATCTCTGCTCCTTGCTCTTCTCTTAACGCTCGGAGTCGTTCTGCCGTCCTGTACGGCAACCACTCCCGCTCCGATCGGAACCTCCAAGCAAACCACAGCGAATACAAGCGATGATCCAACCAACGAGGAGGACTCTCCCTCCGACCACAAGGATCTCCCCCCCGACGGCTATCTCTTTGCTCAGGACGGTGCGCTCCGATTTGCGTATCCCTCAGATTGGGTCGAGGATCTCACGAGTGAATCGCTCTCCTACGAGCACCCTACCAAATACTCCTTTCTCACACTCGAAACAGCGGACGTCACCGATGAATTTCACACGATGACCGCCGAGCAATACGAAGAACGCTACGGTACCGCCTTTGCCGAAGAGGTCGGCGGTGCGCTCTTCAACGTAAGCGCCAAGCACGTGACGAACCCCAACGAACTTGACGTTGCCTTCTTTTCCTGCTTTGTAAGTGTCGAAGGACTAACGCTCAAACAGCTGCTTTACGCAGTCAACGTCGGAGATACCTCCTACCGCTTAGTATTTCTTCTCGAAGAAACGAGCGAGGAATTCGAGCAAACGGTGCTGGATTCTCTCAAAGAAGTTGCACCCATCAAACCCGATCCCAACGTCGCTCCGAGAGGTTACCGCTTCTATACACAAGACGATCTTCGCTTCATCTATCCCGCCGCGTGGGACTCTGCTACGATGACCGACCCCGAAACGAACAATGATATCAACGTCAATTACGGCTACGCTGCCGCATATTTTCCCGAAATGAACGAAGCGCTCTTTGATGCAATCATCGGAGCAGAATTTCAAAGCGCAGGCTTTTCGGTAGAAGACCTCGTCATTGAGCAACAACAAAATACCAACGGCATCCGTATCAACAGAATCATCTATTCACTCTCTGCCAACGGCTATGACCAAAAGATGCAACAGCAAATCTTCGCATTCACGCTCAACCGTACCGCGTACGCGATGGTACTGACGCTGGCAACCCCCGATGATCCGCTGGCACAAAAGATCTTTCACTCGATCACCAATCTCAATCCCGCATCCACCCCGGCGTCAGGAGAAACAACTACTTATAGCCACTTCAATCTCAGCTTTTCCGTCCCCGCCTCCTTTGGTGTGGACGATTCTACCGATCAGCTCTTCTTCTATCGAGGAACGAGTAGCATTGCGGTATCCTCCGCAAAGAGTGATGAGGACTTTGATGCCATCACGCTCGAAGAATTTGAGGAAACCTACGTCCCACCTTTGGAGCAGGAACTCGGAGCACAGATCTACAATCTTTCGCTCGGACGCACCACCACACAGGAAGGACTAACGGTCACATCGTTCCATTATTCCTTTGATCTCTACGGAATGAGATTTTATCAAACGATTTATCTCCTGATGATCGATCAAACGACGCATACGGTCGTCGTCACTGCGGCATCGGACGAGGCATTCTATCAAATTGTTGAAATCATCTGTTTCTCCTTCAAGCCAATCTCAGGTCCGAATTACAGTAAAATTTCATAATTTTTTCTAAAACAGCGTAGCGACAAGATTTTCTTGTCGCTACGCTGAAAAAATTTAAATTATTTTTCAAAAAAGGCTTGATTTTTCCGAAAAGCTGTGATATAATATTCAGGTCCACGGAGAGATGGCTGAGTTGGTCTAAGGCGCACGACTGGAAATCGTGTGTAGGCTAATACCCTACCGAGAGTTCGAATCTCTCTCTCTCCGCCAAGAAAAAAGCCATTCGCAAAAGCGAATGGCTTTTTTCAACGAAATTTGCCCTTCGGGCAAGTGAAATAGCTTCGCTGTGAAATATTTGCTTCGCAAATGTGAAATATTCGCTGACGCGAATGTGGGCAAATTTCATTTCACATCGAACAAAGCCGAAGGCGGTGTGAGATATTTCACAATTCACGAAGTGAATTATTTCACATTCGGCACATGCCGAATATTTCACTTGAAAAGCTAACGGATTTATGATATAATAACGGCAGAAAGGCGGTGTTATTATGGCAGACTCAAAGCTTCGCGATCTTTCCACAGATTTTGCGGTTAAAGTTATAAAAATGTGCGACGGTATAAAAGGTCACTATTCTCTTGTAAACCAATTAGAGCGTTCTTCAACCTCGATCGGTGCAAATATTCACGAGGCAAACTACGCCCACAGTAAAGCCGACTTTGTTGCCAAATTTCAAATTGCGCTAAAAGAGTGCTATGAAACGGAATATTGGCTTGAATTGTTTGTAAAATCCGAATTGCTGGACCGTGAGATTGCAAAAGATTTGTATAATCAGTGTGGCACGATCCGCAGAATGTTGATTGCCTCCATCAATACGGCAAAAGAGAACCAATCATGAGCATTTTGAAAACCGAAAGACTAATCCTCCGCCCGTGGTCACCAACTGACTTGGATGATCTTTATGAGTATTCAAAGGATGCGAGAGTTGGCTCGATGGCAGGTTGGAAACCTCATATAAGCAAAGATGAAGCTATCAAGGCATTAGATCAATATATCACACAGGAATATCATTGGGCTATTGTTTTAGCGACAGAAAATAAAGTTGTCGGTGCAATAAAATTAAATCCGGATAATAATCGCGGTAAATACCATGCCAAAGCAATTAGCTTTGTACTATCACCGAATTATTGGGGGCAAGGCATTATGACAGAAGCGGCGAAAATCGTAATTCAATACGCGTTTGATGAATTAAACATTGACTTGTTATCTGCCTTTCATTATTCCGAAAACTACCGTTCCAAGCGAGTGATAGAAAAATGCGGATTTGAGTATGAAATAACATTACCAAAATCAAGTCAAAGATATGACGGTCAATTATTTGATACGGTGTGTTATTGTATATTAAAATCCAAATATTACAAACATAGTTAATATCAAGATGGAAATCTACCCAAAGGAGCTCTCTATGAACAAATTCGATGGTATTCTTTTTTGCACCGACCTTGACGGTACGCTACTTAAAAACGATAAAACCATCTCAAAGGAAAACCTCGATGCCATCGAGTATTTCAAATCCGAGGGCGGATATTTTACTTTCATCACAGGACGCCTTCCCTATTTTTCCGAAAAGTTTTATCAAATCATTCACCCCAATGCTCCCATCGGCTGTATCAACGGCGGTGGCGTTTACGATTACGAAACGAAAAAATATCTCCACGCGATCACGCTTCCCCCATCGGTGATCGAGCTTGTCGAGTACGTCGACCGTGCGATCCCTAATATTGGAATACAGCTCAATACACTGGAGCGCATCTATTTTTCCAATCACAATCAGGCAAACGTCGACTTTTGCCGCTGGACCGACGTCGAAGACCTAAATCTCGATTATCATAAAGTCACCGAACCGATCGCGAAAATTGTTTTTGCAGATAACGATATCAACAATATCCATCGTCTTGCCGAGCTCTTAGATAGCCATCCGAGAGCCGCCGAATTTGATTTCGTCCACTCGGAGCGCACCCTCTATGAAATTCTCCCCAAGGGAGTCCACAAAGGCGCAGCACTCGCACCGATCGCGCAAAGTCTTGGAGTCGATCGCTCACGCACGGTCGTCGTCGGAGATTACAACAACGATATCGGTATGGTGAAAGAAGCCGCACTCGGCTATGCCGTGGCAAACGCCACCGACGAGGTCAAAGCCGTCGCCGACCGCATTACAGTCTCGAACGAAGAGCACGCCATTGCAAGGATCATTCAAGAACTCGAACGCGACGCGTAAAAATATTCGGTTTAGCATTGACTTTTTTCCTGTTTCGTGATACTATAAACGTAGCGATACACAAAATCCATTTTCAAAGGAGAACCTTATGAAACGCATTTTATCCATTTTGCTTTGTTTGATTTTGATCGGATCGATGCTGACGCTCGCATCCTGCGACGAAACGACGGTCCCCTCTAACGACGAAACGACCGAAAACACCGACGATTCGAACAATCCCTCCTCGTCGGGCGGCAAGACTCCTAAGGAAGGTGTTGACGTTCTGAACGGAAAAACCCCCAAGGAGCTTTACGAGGCAGCCATAGAAAAGGTTTCGGCAATGACCAATTATGAGCTGATCACCAATCAGGTAATCGATATGACCTATCAGAATCAGTCACTTCCGACCGTCAATCAGGTTGTCATTTCCAAACTCAACGGTCAGGAGCAGTACGTCAAATCGACCAACGATGCAGATGCATCGGCAAACATGGAAATCTGGTACGTCAACGATTGGCTTTATACCACGATGGGCGGTAGCAGTGTAAAGGCAAATATCACTTGGCAGCAAATGCAGGATAACTTTATGCCCGAAGGCGCCTCCGGATCGGGTCTTCTCATGAACATTCCCGAGTCTTGGTTCAAGAACATCCGATTTGAGAAGGACGGAGAGCTCTACTTTATCGAGTTCACCGTCAGCGGCGAAGATTATTTGAAGTATATGCAGAGCACGGCGCTCGGCGATATGATCAAAGATGCCACCGACGTCACCTATATCGTTTACTTTGATGCCAACGGTGAGCTTGGCGATATTATCACCAAATGCGATTACGTCGTCACCGAGAGCGGATACACGATCAACTGCCATCTCGAATCCACCTCGACCCTTTCGAATGTCGGTAACGTAACGATTACTGCCCCCGAAGGAAACTTCATCGATGTTACGGGCAATATGAACTTAAAGTAATCTCGAACAATAAATAAAAGAGCAACCGAAGTTCGGTTGCTCTTTTGTTTATTTCATTTGCTCGTTCACAAAGGCTTGCAAGCGATCCTTCAGCGCAGGATCGAGTGCGGGGGTGGAAGAAAGCTTGTTTTCGATCCCAAGCGACTCGTATTTGTGAAATCCCATCGTGTGGAAGCCGAGAAGCTCGACCTCGCTAACACATTGCTTACCGCGAAGATGCGCCAAATAGGCATTGAGTGCTTCTTCCGAATCATTGATTTCTGGAATCACAACGATCCGAATTCTCGTCGTTTTTCCGATCTCTTCGAGATAGTCAAGTACCGCAAGCGTCTGCGCCATTCCTCTGCCCGTATAGCGAAGATAGGATTCCTCGTCGGGAAATTTCAGATCGAGCAAAACACTCTGCGCCCCCGAAAGCAGCGTCTTTACCGCATCAGTCAGCGGAACACCGCCCGAGGTATCGATCACGTAGCCAATTCCCTCCTTTTGCAAAAGCTCTGCCACCTCGCAAAGCCATTCGGCTTGCAAAAGCGGCTCGCCGCCCGAAAAGGTCGCACCGCCGTTTTCTCCAAAATACGGGCGGTAGCGCGAAATCTTTCGCGCAAGCGCCTCCGCTTCGGTTGCTTGCCCCGCCCCCATCTCCCACGTATCGGGATTGTGGCAGTAAGCACAGCGAAGCGGACAGCCCGCGAGAAATACGCCGTAGCGGAGTCCGTCGCCATCCACGGCGGCAAGACTCTCAAAGGAATGAACGTATCCCGTCATCGTCTTTTATACCTTCTCGTGGAAGGTTCTCGCAATGACCTCGAGCTGCTTATCCTTGGTCAGCTTGTTGAAGTTGACGGCATATCCGCTGACACGGATGGTCAACGAAGGATAGAGCGTGGGGTCGTTCATTGCGTCGATCAGCTTCTGACGGTTGAGAACGTTGACGTTGAGGTGATGCGCGCTCTGCGCAAAGTATCCGTCAAGCACCGCAACAAGCTTCTTGACGCGGTCTTCGTCGTCGCGTCCGAGCGCGTCGGGCGTGATCGAGAAGGTGTTGGAAATACCGTCCTGACAGCAGTCATAGCAAACCTTTGCCACCGAATTGAGCGACGCAAGCGCACCCTCGGCATCTCTGCCGTGCATCGGGTTTGCACCGGGCGCGAAGGGCTCGCCCTTCTTACGTCCGTCGGGCGTAGCACCCGTCTTTTTACCGTAAACGACGTTCGAGGTAATGGTCAGGATCGAGAGCGTGTGCTTTGCTCCGCGGTATGCGGGGGTCTTGCAAAGCTCTTCGTAGAAATATTCTGCGATCCACTGCGCGATCTCGTCAACGCGGTCGTCGTCGTTACCGTACTTGGGGAACTCTCCCTCGGTGATAAAGTCCACGATCAGACCGTTTTCGTCCTTCACGGGCGTAACCTTTGCGTACTTAATAGCACTAAGGCTGTCGGCAAGCACGCTGAAGCCGCTGATACCGAACGCCATCAGACGGCCGGGCTCTACGTCGTGAAGCGACATCATCAGTCGCTCGTAAGCATAGCGGTCGTGCATAAAGTGAATGACGTTCATCGTGTTAACGTAAAGCTTTGCCATCCAAGCGGCATAGACCTTAAAGGCTTCGAGCACTTCCTCGTAAACGAGCGGCTTGCCTGCCTCAAAGACCTCTCCCTCGGGAGCGATCTGCTCACCGTAGAGCTCGTCGCGTCCGCCGTTGAGTGCCATCAGAAGCACCTTTGCAAGGTTACATCTTGCGCCGAAGAACTGCATCTGCTTTCCGACCTTCATTGCCGAAACACAGCAAGCGATTGCATAGTCGTCGCCAAAGTCCTTGCGCATCACGTCGTCGTTCTCGTACTGAATCGAGTCGGTATCGATCGAAACCTTCGCACAGAACGCCTTGAAGGGCTCGGGGAGTCTTGTGGACCAGAGAACCGTAATGTTCGGCTCGGCACTTGCGCCCAGATTATAGAGGGTCTGCAAAAAACGGTAGCAGGTCTTCGTTACCATCGTGCGTCCGTCCTCTGCCATACCCGCTAAGGAACAGGTTACCCAAACAGGGTCACCTGCAAACAGGTCGTTGTATTCGGGCGTACGCAGATGGCGCACCATGCGCATCTTAATGACAAGGTCGTCGATCAGCTCCTGCGCACCGATCTCGTCGATCGATTCGTCCGCAAGGTCACGCTCAATGTAAATGTCGAGGAACGAAGAAATTCGTCCGATGCTGTTTGCCGCACCGTTCTGCTCCTTGACCGCACCGAGATAGCCGAAATACAACCACTGTACTGCCTCGTACGCGTTGTCCGCAGGACGGGAAATGTCACAACCGTACTCTGCCGCCATCGTGATCAGCTGACGCATAAACTCCAGCTGACGCTCGCAGTCCTCAAGCAACTGAATGGTCTCGTTGCTCATCTCGCGCTCGCCGATGCGGCGCTTGTCTGCTTCTCTCTCCTTGATCAGGTAATTCATACCGTACAGCGCGATGCGGCGGTAGTCGCCAATGATTCTTCCGCGTGCGTAAGCATCGGGAAGTCCGGTCAGAACGCCCGCGTGTCTTGCCTTCTTCATCGTGTCGGTATACGCGCGGAATACACCCGTGTTGTGTGTCGTGCGGTAGCGGAACTCGTTTTTGATGTTCTCGCCGATCTCATAACCGTACGCGCGGCACGCCTGCACGGCATTGCGGTAGCCCGCAAAGGGGTTGACGGCGCGCTTTAAGGGCTCGTCGGTCTGAAGACCGAGAATCAGATCCTCGCCCTTCTTGATGTATCCGGGCTGATAGGTCAAAAGCGACGATACGCGTTCGGTATCAATATCAAGCACTCCGCCCTTTTTATTTTCTTCAATCAAAAGCTCGTCGACTCTCTTCTTTACCGAATCGGTACGCTTGGTCGTTCCGCGCAGGAAAGACGCATCTCCCTCATAGGGGGTATAGTTACGCAAAATAAAGTCGCGCACGTCGATTTCCTTATTCCAATTTCCTTCTTTAAAGCCTCTCCAAGAACTCATATTCTATATCTCCTTTATAAGTAATACAAAAAAACAAAAAGACGCCACCTGCGAAAAACAGGGACGCCCAGACGGTCGGCAAAGTCCTCCCTGTTCCACCATAGTACTCTATGCTCCGTCAGTCGCAGGGATCGTATATATTATAGCATATTGTCTGTTTTATGTCAAGGGATTTAGAAAAAAATCAAATTTTCTCAAAAAAGCCAAAAAATCCCTTTTCAAAATCAAAAAAATTTGTTATAATATAATTAATTATTGTCAAAGGAATCAAAAGTATGTCTATTGAAAACGTAAGAGCCTATCTTGAACCGCTTGGATTTTCGGACAGAATTCAGGAATTTGAGGTTTCAAGCGCTACGGTGGAGCTCGCTGCAATCGCACTCGGTACCGACGGTGCGAGAATTGCCAAAACCATCTCGCTCCACGGAAAGCCCGACGGATGCGTCATCGTCGTCTGTGCGGGCGATATGAAGATCGACAACGCAAAATTCAAGGCTCGCTTCGGCTACCGTCCGCATATGCTTTCGGCAGAGGAAGCGCTCTCGATGACAGGACACGCCGTCGGCGGTGTCTGTCCCTTTGCACTCCCCAAGGGAGTTCCCGTATATCTCGACGTTTCCCTGCGTCGCTTTGACGTCGTCTACCCCGCCGCAGGCTCGTCCAACAGTACCGTCGCGCTCTCGTGCGACGAGCTCGAAAGAGCCTCAGGCGCGAGAAGTTGGGAAGACGTCTGCAAGCCTCGCGAAGTCTAAAAAAACAAACGAAAAGGTGAATTATGGCAACAAAAAACGAAGCCGCAAAGCAATATAACGATCAAAGCATCAAAGCGCTCAAGGGCGCCGACCGTGTCAGAAAACGCCCCAGCGTCATCTTCGGCTCGGACGGTCTTGAGGGCTGTGAGCATTCCTTCTTTGAAATTCTTTCGAACTCGGTCGACGAGGCGAAGGGCGGACACGGAAACGAAATCGTCGTCACCGCTTATGCCGATCATTCGATCTGCGTCGACGACCACGGACGCGGTGTTCCGCTCGGATGGAACGAGGGAGAAGGTCGCTGGAACTGGGATCTGATTTACTGCGAGCTCTACGCAGGTGGTAAATACGACAACAACAGCGGAGACTCTGCTTACGAATTCTCGCTCGGTCTGAACGGACTCGGCGCGTGCGCAACGCAGTACAGCTCCGAATATATGGAAGTATATTCCTATGACGGAAAG
Organism: Clostridia bacterium; assembly: GCA_017631855.1. Taxonomy (GTDB): domain Bacteria; phylum Bacillota; class Clostridia; order Oscillospirales; family CAG-272; genus HGM12713. The sequence goes on from JAGBSP010000023.1 coordinate 51,230, forward strand.
AACGAATCGCATATAAGCTTCAAAAAGGGTGAGCCCGTCACCGAGTTGATGGTTCGCCCCTTGGAGAGAGGCGAAAAGCGTACGGGCACGGTGGTGCGTTGGCGCCCCGACCTTGAGGTCTTTACCGACATCAAGATCCCCGCAAGCTTTTTCATCGATACGATGCGCCGTCAGTCGGTCGTCAACGCAGGCATCTGCTTTACGCTCCGTATTGAGGGCGAAAAAGGAAAATTCGAAGAGCAGAAATTCCTCTATGAAAACGGAATTTCCGACTATCTCTCCGAGCTCGCAGGCGACACGGCAATGACCGCCCCCGTCCTCTGGCATCTTGAAACCAAGGGACGCGACCGCGAGGACAAGCCCGACTATAAGCTCAAGGCCGATTTTTCGTTCTGCGTCTCCAACGTAGTCAACGCCACCGAGTATTACCACAACTCAAGCTTCCTCGAGTACGGCGGCTCGCCCGATAAGGCGGTCAAGGTCGCATTCGTCTATGCGCTTGACAAATATCTTCGTACACAGAACAAATACAATAAAAACGACTCGAAGATCACCTTTGCCGACGTTGCCGATTCCCTGCTCCTTGTTATCAGCAGTGAGTCGACGATGACCTCGTACGAGAACCAAACGAAAAAGGCGATCAACAATGCATTTATCTACGAGGCAATGACCAATTTCCTCAAGGAAAATCTCGAAATTTACTTTGTGGAAAATCCCACTGCCGCCGAGCTCTTTGCCAATCAGGTTCTCATCAACAAGCGCAGTCGCGAAAGCGCGGAGTCCGAGCGACTGAACATCAAAAAGAAGCTCAATACGACGATGGATATTTCCGCCCGCGTTGAGAAATTCGTCAACTGCCGCACCAAAGACCCCGCGGTCCGCGAGCTATATATCGTAGAGGGAGACTCGGCGCTGACGTCCTGTAAGCTAGCGAGAAACTCAGAATTTCAGGCGATCATTCCCGTCCGCGGAAAAACGCTCAACTGTATGAAGAGTACCTATGAGCAGATCTTCAAGAACGAGATCATCACCGACCTGCTCCGCGTCATCGGATGCGGTGTGGAGATCACGGGCAAGAAAGTCAAGGGCGACGTTGCGACGTTCGATCTTTCGGCACTCCGTTGGTCGAAGATCATCATCTGTACCGATGCCGACGAGGACGGATTCCAGATTCGTACGCTTCTACTGACCCTCTTCTACCGTCTGCTTCCGACCCTCATTCAGGAAGGTAAAATCTACATTGCCGAAACCCCGCTCTTTGAGATTACGACCAAGGATCAAACCTACTTTGCCTACGACGAATTCGAAAAGGCAGAGATTTTGCAAAAGCTCGGCAATCAGAAATACACGCTTCAGCGTTCAAAGGGACTGGGCGAAAACGAGCCCGAAATGATGTCCCGTACAACCATGCACCCCGCAACGCGCCGCCTTGTCGCGGTCACGCCAACCGATGCCGCAAAGACCGAAGAAATCTTCGACACCCTGCTCGGCAACAACCTCCCCGCCCGAAAGGAATTCATCGCCCTGCACGGCAGTGAATATATGAAGGACGCGGATATTTAACCAACCCAAAAAATTCAGCGTAGCTGTGAAATTCACGGCTACGCTGTTTTTATTGGAATTTTTATAAACCTCGGTAGGGGTCGGCGCCCTCGACGACCCGTTCTAATCCTTGAGTAAAATTCTTCGTTGCGGGCTGTCGTGGGCGCCAGCCCCTACCAACATTGAAACAATCTTTTTGTTATTTTTTCTTCTGCTCCCAGCGAACAAAAATTTTTACAGGGAGAAAGCTCAAAAGATAAAATGCAACCGCCAAAGCAATTTTCAAAATTCCGCTTCCGTAAACAATCAGCGCACAAAGCGGTGGAAGAATCGCCAATTTACAAAGAGAATGATATTTCATACCAATACGGTACGCCACCTTGTCCACTTCCCTTGTAGTATATGACGTGCTATCGGTCGGAAGCTCGGCATCGGGTTTGGCATAAGAACGAAAGATAGAGATCTGCAATAGCGAAACAAAAATCAAAACGATCGGTGCAAGCGACAATGCGTGAATATTGATCAAGCTCCAAAACGGAATCAACGAGCAAACAATTGCTCCAAGTGAAACACAAAGATATACTGTCACTATTCTTTCTCCTCCTACTTTTTCTATTTTCAATTACAGTATACCATATCAAATTTGATTTTTCAATCAACTGTTTGTTGTTTTTCCCTTTTTATAAAAAAATCTTTAATTTGCCCAAAAATGAACCATACTAACAAAGAAACCTATCATAAAGTGAGGAAACAGTATGGTTACACTCCACGGAAAAGGCGTGTACGGTGGCATTGCCATCGGACGGCTTTCCTTTCTTCGACGCCGCGGTATGAGCGTCCGACGCCGCACCGTCAGCGATACGGCAGCAGAGCTTGTTCGCTTTGAAATTGCACGACAGAGAGCTATCTCCGAACTTGGAAAATTGCACGAAAAGGCGCTTCGCAACATCGGCGAGAGCGGCGCGCAGATTTTTGAAATTCACCAAATGATGCTTGAGGACGACGACTACGTCGACTCGATCGTCAATACCATTCGCACCGAGCGCGTCGGTGCGGAATACGCCGTTGCCACCGCCGCCGAGAATTTTTCGATGGTCTTTTCCTCGATGGACGATCCCTATATGCAGGCACGCGCCGCCGACGTCCGCGACATTTCCAACCGCTTGATCGAAGCACTTTCGGGCAAGGAAGAAGCAAAATCACAATTTTCGGAAGAAGCCCGTATTGTCTGTGCCGACGATTTAGCGCCAAGCGAAACGATGCAGCTCGACCGAGAGAGTGTTTCGGCGTTCATTACAGCAGAGGGGTCGGTCAACTCGCACACCGCAATCCTTGCGCGAACGATGGGAATTCCCGCCGTTGTCGACGTAGGCGAAGCATTGCTTGACGCCGCCGACGGGACAGAGGCAATCGTGGACGGCTTTACGGGCAAGATCTATCTCTCCCCCGACGAGGCAACCCTCACGCAAATGCGAGCCAAGCGCGAGAAAGATCTGCATGCCAAAGCGCTTCTTGAAAAATACAAGGGAATGGACAACGTCACGCTCGACGGCACGCGCATTGACATCTTTGCCAACATTCAAGGTCTTCGCGAGGTGGGCGCGGCACTGCTTCACGATGCGGGCGGCATCGGTCTTTTCCGAAGCGAATTTCTCTATCTCGACCGCGAGGATTTTCCCGACGAGGAAGAGCAATTTCAAGTGTATAAAACCGTTCTGCAAAGCATGGGCGGAAAAAAGGTCGTAATTCGAACCATGGACGTCGGTGCCGACAAGCAGGTGAATTATTTCGGACTCGACAAGGAAGAAAATCCCGCCATGGGAATGCGGGCAATCCGCATTTGTCTTTGCCGTCCCGAGGTCTTCCGTCCTCAGCTTCGCGCGCTTCTGCGCGCGTCGGTATTCGGAAATCTCGCCGTGATGTTTCCGATGATTACCTCGTGCGTCGAGGTCGAAGAAATCAAGCGTCTGATCGCCGAGGTCAAAAAGGAATTAAAAAAAGAGAAGCTTCCCTTCTCCGAGTCGACCGAATTCGGCATTATGATCGAAACGCCTGCCGCCGCCATCATCAGCGACCGTCTTGCGCCCCTCGTTGATTTTTTCAGCATTGGAACGAACGATCTGACGCAATACACCTTAGCGCTTGACCGACAGAACCGAAGCCTTTCCGCCTTTTTCGATCCCCACCACGAGGCGGTGCTCCGTCTGATTGAGTTTACCGCCGAAAATGCCCACCGCCACGGAAAATGGATCGGCATTTGCGGAGAGCTCGCCTCGGATCTTTCGCAGACCGAGCGCTTCTTGAGGATGGGGATCGACGAGCTGTCGGTATCCCCTGCCTATATTCTTCCCCTGCGGGACAAGATCCGAAATCTTGATTTGAGAAATCCGAAAGGAGAATAGAAAATGAGCTTTTTTGAATATACCATCCGTGACGAAAATGGATTGCACGCGCGCCCTGCGGGACTTCTGGTCAAGCAAGCGCAGAACCTTTCGTCCGACATCACCATCGAATGTCGCGGCAAGAGTGCAAGTCTGAAAAAAATTCTTGCCGTGATGGGACTCGGTGTCAAGTGCGGCGATACCGTCAAGGTTTTTGCCGAAGGCAAAAACGCCGAGATCGATATCAAGGTCATCAAGGCTTTTTTGGAAGAGAATTTTTGAAACAAAAGAGAAAAAAGGGAAAAACCCCACTTGTGGTTTTTCCCTCTTTTGTTTGCCTCGCAAACAAAATTCACCCTTTTCGGGCGCTATGAACGATCAGGTGTTTCGCCCGTTGCGACGGGCGACCAGCGCCCCACGGCGCTGGACCCGTGCCGCCTTTTGAAAAAGGCGGGCGAAAACTTGATTCGCAATTACTTCAAAAACACCTCAATGACAGGGGCAAGAAGCGTATATGCCGTGGGGGGCGTACGGATCATCAAACGGCTATCCTCCAGGTTTCCTGCCGCGTCGTATGCCTTGTGGTTATCCACAAAGACGACCTCGCTGGCATCGTTGAGCAGCTGCATATAGGCAGCCTTGCCCGAAAGCGTCGGGAAATTGAATGCCTTGAAGTGGCAGTCCTGCAGGTGAATGTAAAGTCGCTTTCCGTCCTCACTCTGCGTCAGCACCGTACCCGCAGGCGCCTCAAATTCGGGCTCTGCCATCGTACATCCGTAGATCGATCGACCGTTGACGCGCATCCATTCGGCATAGACCTCAAGCGCCTTGTCCGCACGGTCGTCAAAGTTTCCTCTGCCCGTCGGTCCTACGTTCATAATGAGATTTCCGCCAAGTGCTACACTTCTTGTCAGAAGATCGATCAGCATTTTCGGCGTTTTCCACGAGTGCTCGTCACGCGCGTATCCCCACGTATTAGAGAAGGTGTGGCAGGTTTCCCACGTCAGATACTCGCCCGTTTCTCTGTCACGCGGCCACGTACCCGCCTGACGCTGTTCGGGCGTAGAGATATCCTGCGGGAAATCCATACGGTCGTTGATGATCACCTCGGGCATCAGCGAACGAACGAGATCGTTGAGCTTCTCGGATTCCCACTGTGCTCTGAGCTTTCCGCCGCCAAACTGCATCCACGAAGGATTATCTTCCTTGGCGGGATAGGAATAATCAAACCAAAGAATGTCGACCTTTCCATAATTCGTGAGCAGCTCTGTCACCTGATTTCGCAGATACTCGTTATATTTTTTCATATCTCTGCCGCGATCCTGCTCCTCTGCGTCGGGGTCTTTGCGACGCGGATGGATCTGATCGATCGGAAATTCGGGGTGATGCCAATCGATGAGCGAATAGTAAAATCCAATCTTCAGCCCCTCGGCACGGAAAGCGTCGACAAACTCGCGGACGATATCCTTGCCGTAGGGCGTATTCATCACGTTGTAATCGGTATACTTCGTATCAAACAGACAAAATCCCTCGTGGTGCTTGGTCGTCAGCACCGCATATTTCATTCCCGCCGCCCTGGCTTTTCTTGCCCACTCGCGAGCATCGTAAAGGTCGGGATTGAAATGATCGAAATAGCGCTGATATTTCTCCTCGGAAATAAACTCGGTGGTCTTGCACCATTCATCGCGTGCACCAAGAGAATAAAGTCCGAAATGAATGAACATTCCAAAGCGGTCGTGCGTAAACCAGTCGGTATTTCCCGGTGTTTTTTTTCGAATATAAGAACTCATACGCACTCCTTTCAATTTTTCTTGTAAAGCGGTCCGAAGTTCGCGCAAGCGCGGTAATCCTGAGCTTCCTTGTCCATACCGAACGCGTTCCAGACGGCGGGACGGAAGATCTCGCTTGCGGGCACGTTATGCATACTGACGGGAATGCGAAGCATCGAGCAAAGCGAGATCAGATCGGCACCGATATGACCGTAGCTGATTGCTCCGTGATTTGCGCCCCACGCGTTCATCACCTCGTACGCAGTGCGGAAATTGCTTCCCTCCTTGCCGTCGCAACGAGGAGCAAACCAAGTGCAGGGCCAGGTGTAGTCGGTTCTCTTCCAAAGCGTGTCGGTCACCTCGTCGGGAAGTGCCACCGTCCAACCCTCGACGATCTGCAGTGCGGGGCCAAGTCCCTTGATCAGATTGAGGCGAATCATCGTCACGGGCATTTCTCCCTTCGTCACAAAGCGAGAAGAATATCCGCCGCCGCGGAAGTAGCCGAGGTCGGCATAGTTCCAGGTGGTATTTGCCATAATTGCATCGCGGTCAGCTTCATCGACCTCATACCAAGGCTTCATCACGGGCGAGCCCGTCTCGTCCTTTGCCTCGGCATTGGCATCAAGACAGCAAGCACCCGAGTTGATCAGGTGGATAATACCGTCCGACTCTGCCGCCTTACCCTCAAGATCATATCCCGTGCAACGCTTGACGGCATCGCCGCTCCAGTACGTACGAACGTCGGCAAACATCTGTGCGCGGTTCGTCAGAAGCTTCATAAAGAGCATTCCAAAGCCGTTGAGCACGTCGTTTTCGGTGGCAAGAATATAGGGCTCGCGTACTCCGTTCCAGTCGAACGAGGTATTGAGCATTGCCTCGGCAAAGTCGCCGTTCGGATAAAAGTCGGTCCACTGTCTCTGTCCTTGGAAGCCTGCCGCAATGGCGTTGTGCCCGACCATCTCCTCTTCACAACCCTCGGGAAGCTTGTCGTTGCCGTTCATCAGATCCTTGATGATGACCGCCATCTTGACAACGAATTCCCAATCGGCATCCTTCTGCTCACGTGATCTTTGCATCGAAGGATCGTTCTTGTCAAATCCTTCAATACAGTATTTTTTCGCCCAAGCGAGTGCCTTTTCGTATTCTTCCTTATCGTAAATTTCTTCGGTCATTCGACGGATAATTTCTACCTCGTCGACCGATTCAACTCTCATTCCGAGATAGTCCTCGATAAAATCGGTGCTGATCATCGATCCGCCAATGCCCATACAAGCCGAACCGATCTGCAAGTAGGATTTTCCTCTCATCGTTGCGGCGGCAACCGCGGCACGGCCGAAACGAAGCAGTTTTTCACGCACGTCGGTGGGAATGCTCTTGTCATCTGCATCTTGGACCTCGTGACCGTAAATACCAAATGCGGGAAGTCCCTTCTGCGCATGGGTTGCGAGAACCGATGCCAGATACACCGCACCGGGGCGCTCGGTTCCGTTAAAGCCCCACACCGCCTTGATCGTATTCTGATCCATATCCATCGTTTCCGCACCATAGCACCAGCAAGGAGTCACCGTCAGCGTGATCTCGACTCCCTCGCGGCGGAATTTCTCGGCGCAAGCGGCAGCCTCGCCCACACGACCGATCGTCGTGTCGGCAATTACTACGCGAACGGGTGTACCGTCCGAGTAACGAAGATTTTCACGGAAAAGCGCTGCGGCGGCATTTGCCATTCCCATCGTCTGCTCCTCGAGCGATTCTCTGACCTTAAGCGGTCCGCGACGTCCGTCAATCGTCGGACGGATACCAATGGCTGGATAATTTCCTACGTATCTTTTTTTCATCGTTTTTTCTCCTTTAGTAATATGTATTTTTGTTTTTTAAAGTTCTACTTGACTTTGATTTTATTTTATCATATAATAAAGGAGAAAGCCATTGAATTTTGTTTATAAAATATGGAGATTTATATTTATGGAACTGATTCGAAACGAAGAAATGCTCTATCTCGGGCGACGTATGAATCTTGAAATTGACGAGATCCGCTATGCGCTTCTCGACTCGGAATGGAATCTGCAAAATCTTCGCGCTTCGTTTACGCGCGTTTATTTCCCCTTGGACGGCGAAGGAATTCTGACCTTTGGAAACGAAGAAATTACCATTCGTCCCGGCAATATTTATATCGTTCCCTCGGAGCTGAATTTTTCGGGATTTTGCCCGAAATATCTCAATAAAATCTACGTTCACTTAACACTCCGCCGCCCCGACGGAAATGATCTTCTGGCGGGCATCGACCGCTGTCTGGTGCTTCCTCACAGCGAGGCGCACATTGCAGAGGTTGAGGAGCTCTACCGCGCCGCAGACCTTCGCTCGGTGCTTCGTTTGAAGCAGCTTCTGTACGAGCTTCTGCTCGATGCCATCGAACTCGCTCCGCCGCGCGGACTTCCCACCGCCCGTCACTCTCCGCAAACCAAAGCCGCACTAGCCTATATCGACGAGCATCTTCGCGCTTCGCTGACCATCGATGAAATCGCCTCGGCGCTCTTCGTATCCAAACTCGGACTTCAAAAAAGCTTTCGCGAAGAGGTCGGCAAACCCATTGGAAAATACGTCGACGACTGCCTGATGGCGCGCGCCGAGCGCGATCTGCTCAACCCTGCCTACTCCATAAAGGAAATCAGCGACCGCCTCGGCTTTTGCGATCAATTCTACTTTTCCCGTAAGTTTACGCAAAGTCACGGAATGTCGCCAAGGCGCTTTCGTCAAATGCAAAACGAATAAAAAAAGACGCGTTTGCTCATTGGCAAACGCATCTTTTTTTATCGTAAAAGTTCGTTCTTCGGTCGCACAAGCCGTCGGTAATAGATCATAAGACAAATGACGTATGCCACAATGGTAAGCGTCCACGAAATGGGATACGACAGATACACACACTCAATGACCGGAAAGAGCTGAAATACCGTTTCGAGCCAAAGAATACGGAACGCGCACGCGCCGAGCAAGGAAATCACCATTGCCGTAATGGATTTTCCCATACCGCGCATCGTGCCGCAACATACCTCCATGATACCGCACAAAAAATACAATAGCATAATAAACTTCATTCTTTGGAACGCCGCTTCCATCACTGCCTCACGAATCGCACCCTCGCCCGAAACGTAAAGCCCAACGAAGAATTCACGGAACAGGTAGAAAAATACGCTCATACCAATTCCGATCACCGTCGCACAAACAGCGCAAAGAATTGTGATCCGCTTGATATTTTTGTACTTTTTCGCGCCCATATTCTGACCAACGAAGGTCAGCGATGCGTGATACACCGCATTCATCGCGATATACACGAAGGCATCAATGTTCGCCCCCGCCGCACTTCCCGCCATCACGACGTCACCAAAGCTGTTGATCGACGATTGAATGAGGACGTTGGAGAAGGAAAAAAGACAGCCCTGAATTCCCGAAGGAACTCCGATATAGAGGATTTTTTTGACGATCTTTCCGTCAAGCCCAAGCTTTTTGGGAGAGAATCGAATACAGGTATCGGAGCGCATCATAAAGACGAGGATCATTCCCGCCGACAAATACTGCGACGTGATCGTGGCAATCGCCACACCCTCAACGCCCATACCAAAGAACGCCACCAAAATCACGTTCAATACGACGTTGATCACACCCGACACCGTCAAAAAGATCAGCGGGTGCTTGGTGTCGCCCGTCGAGCGCACCATCGCGGCGCAATAGTTATAGAGCATCGACGCAGGCACACCGCAAAGAATGATGCGAAGATAAAGCGTTGCACCGGCAAGAACCGTATCGGGCGTATCCATCATCGCAAGTAGCTGAGGGGCAAAGATCACTCCGACAACCGCCACGAAAATACCGAGAATTCCCGAAAGCAATACCGAGTTATGTACCACCTTTTCCACGCGGTTCTGTTCCCCCGCACCGATTGCGTGTGCCACAAGAACCCCCGCGCCAACCGAAAGTCCCATAAAAAGACCGACGATCAGGTTGGTCAAAGAGCCCGTACATCCAACGGCGGCAAGTGCCAGCTCTCCGCGAAAGCGTCCGACCACCACAAGGTCTGCCGCGTTATAGAGCGTCTGCAAAAGTCCCGTCAGTACCAAAGGAATCATAAAAAGAATGATCTTCTTCAGAAACGGTCCTTCGGTCATATTCAATTCGCTACGCTTCGTTGCCATCGTCCCCCTCCGTTCTATCCGAAAAAAGTTTTCCTTCCTCGTTCATTATAGCACGAAACGGGGGAAAGTCAACCCTTTTCGAAAAACTTTTATTCAAAGAAAAATTTCCGAGGAAGATTGACAAAAAAGTCCTTGTATGCTATAATAAAATGAATATGCTTATTATGTTTTTATTGGAAAGGATTTAAAAAAATGTGCGCTCAGCTTCTCTCTACCAAGCCCTATAAAGGTACCCGTGACTTCTACCCCGACGAAATGCGTCTTCGCAATTGGTTCTTCGGAAAGATCCGTTCGACGCTCGAGGGTGCCGCATTTGACGAATACAACGGTCCGATGCTCGAAAGCCTTGAACTCTACGCCGCAAAAAGCGGTGAGGAGATCGCGACCAAGCAGACCTATAACTTTATGGACCGCGGTGACCGTATGGTTGCCATCCGTCCCGAAATGACGCCCACCGTTGCAAGAATGGTGGCGGGCAAAATGAATGAGCTCAATTTCCCGCTCCGCTGGTTCTCGATTCCGAATATGTATCGCTACGAGGCAACGCAGAGAGGAAGACTGCGCGAGTTCTGGCAGCTCAACGTCGACATCTTCGGCTGTGACACCTACGAGGCTGACCTTGAGATCATCGTCAGTGCGATCCGCATTATGAAATCCTTTGAGGCAACCGAGGAGATGTTCACCGTCCGAATCAACAACCGCCGCTTCTTCAACGACGTCGTTTCGGCAATCGCAGATAAGGACGCCGAGGGAAGCAAGGCTGTTTCCAAGGTCATTGACCGCAAAAACAAGGTTTCCCGCGAGAGCTATGAAAAAGACCTTCACGATCTCGGACTTTCGGACGAGCAGATCGCAAAGATCGACGCGCTCTATGAAATGAGCGTGGAGGAGGCAACCGCGCTCTGCCCCGATTCGATCGGTGCGGGCGAGCTGCGCGATCTCTTTGCGGCACTCCGTGAGCTTGACCTTGACAAATACTGCAAATTCGACTTCGGTATCATCCGCGGTCTTGACTACTACACGGGTACCGTCTTCGAGGTATTCGACAATGCGCCCGAAAACAACCGCGCAATGTTTGGCGGCGGAAGATACGACAATCTCGTCGGACTCTTCGTTAAGAACGCAAAGGTCTCGGGCGTCGGCTACGGAATGGGCGACGTGACGCTCGAAAACTTCCTTGTTACGCACAAGCTCGTCCCCGAACTTCTGGGAGCAGAAACCAAGGTGCTCATCACCCGCTTCTCGGACGTTCCCTACGCCGAATACGTCAAGCTGACCGAACAGCTCCGCGACGCAGGCATTCCCGCCGCGCTCTCTATGGAGGCTAAGAAATTCGGAAAGCAGATTGAGTACGCCGTCAAGGAAAACTATACGCACGTCGTCATTATGGGCGGCACCGAGCTCGCGGCAGGCGAGGTCAAGATCAAGAACCTTGCGACCCGTGAAGAGGAAACCGTCAAGATCGACGCGCTGACCGCTTATTTCGGAAAATAATTCAAACAAGGAGATCCTTCTCTTATGATCTATATGTTTTTAGCAGAAGGCTTTGAAGAGGTCGAAGCGCTCGCGCCCTTAGATCTTTTGCGCCGCGCGGGACTTTCGGTCACGACGGTCGGCGTTGGCGGTAAGACCGTCACGGGCGCACACGGAATCTCGGTGCTCGCCGACATTTCAGACAAAGACTATTCGGACGATACCCCCGAGATGATTTTTCTTCCCGGTGGAATGCTCGGTACGCTCAACCTTGCCGCAAGCGAGGTTGTTCAGTCTGCCATTCAAACGGCAGTAAAGACCAATGCCTATCTTGCCGCCATCTGTGCCGCTCCGTCCATTCTCGGCGACCTCGGACTGCTCCACGGAAAGGAAGCGATCTGCTATCCCGGCTTTGAGGAGCGTCTTATCGGTGCCAAGATTTCCAAACAGCGCGTCGTCCGCGACGGAAAAATTCTGACTGCCGCAGGTATGGGCGTTGCTGTGGAATTCGGCCTTGCCATCATCGAAGAATTGCTTGGTAAGCAGAAAGCAGAGGAGCTTCGCCGTGCCGTGCTTGCCGACTGAAGCCAAAAAAGAGCTTCGCCGCGCGCTCCGTGCAAAACGGCGTTCCATCGATCTGCAACAAAAAGCAGAATTGGATCAAGCTTTGGTTGCACATACGCTGACAACCAAGGAATTTGAGCGTGCTCACACGATCTTTCTCTACGCTCCGCTCTCGGACGAGCCGAATCTTCTTCCGCTTGCCGAAGAAGCGTGGAAGTTAGGAAAGCAGGTTGCTTTTCCGATCTCGCACACCGATACGCACACCCTCAGCTTTCACACCGTTAAGTCCTTCACAGAGCTTTGCGAAGGCGCGTACGGCATTTCCGAGCCACCGCCGAGTGCGCAAACCGTCATAGCGACCAAGGATACGCTCTGCATCGTTCCCGCACTTGCATTTGACCGACACGGCTTTCGTCTCGGCTACGGCGGCGGTTATTACGACCGTCTGCTCGTAGGGTTTCAAGGAATCACACTCGGTCTTTTCTATCACGAATTTTTACAAAACGAGCTTCCCCGCGGTATCTATGACCGCGCGGTAGATCTTCTCATCACTGAAAAGGGGGTGTGCTTGCCCGATGAGATCCAAACAACAAAATAATCCCATCGGAGAAAAGCAAAGCTTCACGCACAAGTTTTTTAACCGAACCGTAACGCTCCACCCCACGGTACTCGTGCTGACGACGTATTTTTTGCTCCTGCTCTCCAAGGTGATCGACCTCACGCTTCTCAACCGCGAAAACGAATATTATAGCATCGTCATTCTGCAAATGATGATCTTTCTGCTTCCCGGCGCGATCTGGTGCCGCTTCAGCGGAGAAAAATATCTCGGCGCTCTGCGGTTGCGTATGATCAAGCTTGACTCGCTCCCCATCATTCTCTCCGCGTCCCTTTTGATGGCATCGGGCGGACTTCTGCTCGGCGTGCTCTTTGGCGGAACCGAGAGCCTTGCGGGTAGCTTTTCGCTCTACGATACCTTTATTTCCAAAGACAACGGCACCGTCCCCAACACGATCTACCTCGTGATGGCGTACGCCGTGCTCCCCGCGATTGGAGAGGAATTCGTTTATCGGGGAATCCTTTGTCACGAATACGAAAGAGGCGGCGTGCTTCGTGCCGTGCTTGCAAGCTCGCTCTTCTTTGCCCTGCTCCATTTCAATCTTGCGCATCTCCCCGTCTATCTCTTTGCGGGCATCATTCTTGCAATGACGCTCTACGCCACAAGATCGCTCTTCGGCGCGATCCTTGCGCATTTTCTGTATAATATTTTCGGACTTTTTGGGCAACCCTATATCAATAACCTCTATCACATTACGGGAAGCAGCTCCTTCTTTCTGTTTCTCGTCGGCGCGGTCTTTCTCATTTCCGCCGCCGTCTTCTGCGGAGAAGCGGCACGGCTTTACCGTCTGTATTTATACAAGGCGTATCCTGCCGACTACCGAAAACCAGAATTCAAAACGACCGCGGCGCTCCGTACCGCCTACCTTGACGTCATCCGTCATCCGTCGGCAATCGCTTGCTTTGCCGTCTACATACTGGCTCTGATCCTTTCCTTCCTGTAATTCCGCAGAGCCAAAGGAGGCACTGTGAAATCCCAACGAAGCAAGCTCCGCCGTCTGGCGTTTTCCAAAATCACCGTTCTTTCGCTGACCGCGCTCCTCGTTGCGGCAATTGGCATATCGGTTGCCAACGATCTTTACGCATTTGTCAAGCCCGAGGGGGAGATCGTCCTGTCGCTCGACGAGCCACACTCGCTCAAAGAGCTTTCGAAAACACTCGAAGAGCAAGGCGTGATTGCAAATCCCACCGTCTTTCGTCTTTGGGTCCAAAGCAAAGGCAAAACCGAGCTTCTTGAAGGCTTTTGCGGCACGCTCACGCTCAACTCGGCAATGAGCTACCGACAAATCCTTTTGTGCTTTTCACAATAAAAAACGAAATCATGAATAAAACGCTCTCTTCTTGGGAATGATGCAGACATCATCACCGAAAGGAGCGTTTTATTTTTCTATGAAACCTGTTTCTTCGTACTGTAAAAAAGGACTCTTTCTCGTCCTGAGCCTCTGTACCCTATTTCTCGTCTTAAGCATTCTTCCCGTCCACGGGGAGAGCGAGCTGTACGACAACGTCCTGCGTCTGCACGTCATTGCCAATTCGGACTCCGACGAGGATCAAGCGCTCAAGCTCAAGGTGCGCGACGCCGTGCTTGCCGAAAGCGAACAGCTTCTCGCAAGCTGCCAAACGAGAGAGGACGCCATTGCCAAAACGAAAGAACATCTCTCACGATTAGAACACGCCGCGCTTAAAACGCTGCAAGCCGAGGGCTGCAACGACTCGGTCCGCGCCGAGCTTGGCGAGGAGGTCTATCCCACGCGCAATTACGAAAGCTTCTGCTTCCCGTCGGGAAGTTACCTTTCGTTGCGCATCGTCATCGGTGAGGGAGAAGGACAGAATTGGTGGTGCGTACTCTATCCGCCGATGTGCCTGTCCGCGGCAAGCGCCGATAGCACCCAAAACGACGCCTATATCTCGGTCGGATTGACGGGAGAGCAGTACCGCGTCATCACCGAAACCGATACCCCGCGTTACCGCGCCCGATTTCGAATTCTTGAGGCGTTTGAGGAAGCCTTGCGATAAAAATTCAGCGTAGCCGTGAGTTTTCACAGCTACGCTGAATTTGCGAAAAATGCTTTTTATTGATTTACGCCTGCCCAATCGGCAAGGAATTTCTCGATTCCCTTGTCGGTCAGCGGATGCTTTGTCATATCGACAAACACCTGATACGGAACGGTAGCAACGTCACAGCCAGCCTCAGCCACTTGAATTACGTGAAGCGGATTTCTTGTAGATGCCGCGATGATCTGCGTCTTGATTCCTTGCTTGCGGAAAATATTCGAGATCTCGGAAACGAGATCGACACCGCAGAAACCAATATCGTCAAGTCTGCCAACAAAGGGACTTACGTAGGTGGCTCCTGCCGCCGCCGCAAGAATTGCCTGCCCTGCGGAGAAGATGAGCGTTACGTTGGTCTTCATTCCAAGGGCGGTGAGCTGTTTTACCGCTTTGAGTCCCTCAACACACATCGGAATCTTAATCACAAGATTGGGATTGCCAATCTTTTCATAAAGCTCCTTTGCTTCCAAGACCATCTTGTCAGCATCCAGCGAGATCACTTCCGCGCTGATAGGACCGTCCACAATGGTACCGATCTCCTTGATCGTCTCAACGAAATCACGTCCCTCTCTTGCAATCAGCGAAGGATTGGTCGTAACGCCGTCAACAATTCCCATCTCAACGGCTTTTTTGATATCCTCGACGTTTGCCGTATCAATAAAAAATTTCATTTTATTTTACCTCTTTCTGTTTTTTCTTTTCATAATGATTGACTTTCCGGAAATTTCTGTTATAATTATATCATTAAGCGCATTTCAATGCAATATGCGGCGAAATATTAGGCAAATAAGCATAAATTTACAAAAAACACGCAAAAAGAGGATAAAAATGAGCATTTCAAAAAGACAGGAAGAAATTCTTGAATTACTAAACGAGCATAATTTTCTAACGGTAGAGAAGCTTTCCGAGATGACCTACACTTCCCCGTCAAGCATCCGCCGCGATTTGACAAAGCTTCAAAATCTTTCCTTGATTAAACGAACCCACGGCGGAGCATCCATCTTCAACGCCATCAATCAGTCTGTCCCTCTCAACAGCCGAATGACAAAAAATATTGCCGAAAAGCGAAAAATCGCAAAAAAAGCGGCAGCTTTCTTGCACGATGGGCAGTCGGTAATGCTTGACGGCTCGTCTACTGCAGGCTTTCTCGTCCCGTACATCGCAAAGCATCAAGATATGATCGTATTCACAAACAATATGCTGACCGCCATCAACGCGATCAATTATGGCATTGCAACCTATTGCACGGGAGGCTTTTCGGTCGACCGCTCGGCGGTACTTTCGGGGATACAAGCATACCGAATGGTCGCCGAAATCAATCCGGACATTTTCTTTTTCTCCTCCAAAAGTCTTGGCAAAAACGGAATGATCTCCGACCCGATCTCCGAGGAGAATTACATTCGAACGCTGATGCTCCAAAACGCAAAATTCAGTGTTTTTCTTTGTGACAGCGAAAAATTCGGAACCGAGGCGCTCTACCAGCTGACTTCCCTTGACAAAATCGACGCCTGCGTGTTCGATAAACCTTTTCCCGAACTGAAAACGAAATGTAAGATCATTATATAAAACATAAAACAGCGTAGCCGTGAAACAATCTCGGCTACGCTTCTGTTTTAGAAAGCTCTGTGATCATCAAACGATAAACGCAACCAATCGTTGATTGACATTTTTTTCGATCTGTGATAAAATGATATTAATAACACACGAAGGAGATCGAAAATGAATTTACAACCACAAGAGCAAAAATATGCCGATCTGATCAAAAAGCTTCGAAGAAGACGACTCTTGGTGACCACTCTTACGGTTATAGCAATATTGGCAATTTTTATCTTTGCTGCTCCCGCCTCCGTGACCTCCGACGTCAACGGAGTGACGCAAACAATAGAAAAAGAAGGCTTGCCCTTCGGCGTCCGTCTGCTCCTTGTTTTCTTGTGTTTTCTTTTGGAGTGTGTGATTATTGCAGTAATCATGGCGCCGTTGCGCAGTGCGTTGGATCAGGAATGCGATCCCGAAAAGCAATTGATCCTCAACGCCCATCTGAACAAAAACAAGCTCAATGCCAATTCGATCTATGCGAGTGACTATTTCTATCTGGGCGATTATGAAAAGGCTCTGCTTTATACCTACAAAATGATTGAGAGCGGCAAGAGGACCTACGTGATCTCGGGCTTATTTCAAAAGGCAAGATGCGCCTTCGCCCTTGAAAACAAGGTCATGCTCTATGAAGCCGTAACGCAGTACGAGCAGAAGGTATCTCAGCAAAAGCGCATCTCCGAAAAACAGCGTCTGTTTTATCAAAAAAGCATCACCGTTCTGCAAATGCTTTGTGCGCTTGCCGACAACGACCGTGAAAAGATTTCCGAGCTCCGCACGGGACTTGCTCCGTGGGCAAATTCCAAGGCAACCGAAGCCTATATCGAATATCTCAAGGCAAGAGCATCGCTGGCTCTGGAGGATACCGAGGACGCGAGTTTCCGTTTTCGCCTGATCAAGGATCGCTACCCGAAGCTGGCTCTTGCCCGCCTTTGTGACGAAGAGCTGAGAAAGCTCTCGGGCGAAGAGCCGTCCCCCGCGGACGAATCCACCGCAAGCGAAGAAGCAGAAAGTATATCTTTCTCGGATCCCATAAATCCTTTCACGCCCAAGCAAAGCTACCAACCGCTCGTTGGTCGGCAGCGAACGATATCGATCCTATTGGTCATCGTATCGATTCTTTCCATCTGGGGTGCTCTGCTCTCCTTGGCAATCATTTCAGCACTGACATATAATTTTACCGTCGAGATCATGTGGGTATTTTTACCGTTTGCGATCATTCCGATGATTTCTATCCTGTTTGGTTTTTCCTTGAAGAAAAAAGGATATAAGTACAAAAAGAACGTGATCACGGGCTTTATTATGGCTAGTCTTCTTTGCCTTTACGGTTGTTTCCCCATTTTTTTCAAGGATACTTACAGCCACAGCGAAGAGCCCATCCTCGCCGTAGAGCAACGCATTGGCATCGAGCTTCCCACGCACGCCCATATTGACACCCAGGATTGGACCACGGGAACGCAAACGGTGTCGCGCGGATATATTTTTTCCGTCAGCAACGTCTACTTTGACGACGAGGACGTAACGACGTTTGAAGCAGAGCTTGTCGGGGATGAACGCTGGCTTTCCTCCATCCCGTCCGCCATGATCGGCATTACCTCGGACTACTCCGATATCGCAAGCTATGATTATTGTCTGATTTACAACATCGATACCCAAGAGATTAACAAAATTCCCACGGAAGAGGGTGGCTATCGAATGATCAACCTGTTCTACGATTCCGAAAGCAATGAAATGACGATCGTCGAATATGAGATCGAATACGTAAAATAAATAAACATCCCCCCGTATAACGGGGGGTATTTCAGTTTCGGGCATAGCCCTAATACTACTGGCTACGCACAAGTGCGCGTTAGATTGGCCTGCCAGCCATGCAATTGTTACTTACTACCCATAAATGGGTCCCGTGGGT
>JAGBSP010000024.1 GCA_017631855.1 Clostridia bacterium
AAAAATTCAATACCGAGTCCCAAAAGACCTATCAAAATATCCGCAAGAGTGAAGTTGCGGTAAAACTCAATCTTGACCTTTGTTTTCTTTGGAATAATTCTCATTTATCGCTCCTCCTCTCTCACTTTGTTGTGTTGTCTTTGTTATCGTCTGATTTCGTGTTAGCATCGTCTGCTTTTTTGTTTTGAAGCGCATTCTTAATGTCGGTCTGCGCATTCTTATTCATTTCTGTATTCTTATCGTTCTTTGCGGGAGAGTTTGCGGCATTAGATGCAGAGGCTGGCTTGTCGGGGGCATTCTTTGCAGAGCCGCCGTCCGTCTTTCCTTGCATTGCTGCCTGTAAATTTGCGCTGCTCTGATTGCCACCACGGTCTACTTTGCCGTCAAAACGGTTTGCAGCATTTCTTCTCTCCTCAGCATCGTGCTCTTTTTTCATCTGCGTATGCTTTCTTATTCCCTCAGCAATGCTGGTGGGAACGTCTGCAGCCTGCAGCCAAGATCTACCCTTGTTGAAGGTGCCCTTTGCAGCACCTGTAACTGTGCCAAAGGCACCTTTTACCACTCCGCCTGCCATATGAGCGAGAGCCGCCATACCGCCCGTCAAATGACTCTGGTCCATAAGGTCCTGCGAGCCCGCACCGCGGGATACAAGGTTGCCTATCAGCACCATTCCGCGTCTGCAAGCGAAGGCTCCGCCTATGATGAACAGCAATCTTGCAATTCCATTGACAAGATCACCGCCCCAGCCACTTAAGGGGAAGAAATTGACATTTGCGATCATTGGAAGCATTAAGGAAAAAATGTTTAATGCGAGGATACCGCCGTATGCTGTGATAAATTTGTTGATTGTCTGCTCTCGCCACATTTTAAAGCGTTCGCCGTCGTCAAGTGGGGATGCACTCATGGGAAGCGGCGCAATGACAAACAACACAATGAGGCTGATAATTCTCTCCACAAAGGAAAGTAACGTCAGCGCAAGAAGGATCAGTACGGAGATAGATCCGACGAGACCCAAAAAGAAATTGAATTTACTCAATTCGAAGAAATCGGAGACCTTGTCTGTGTTATAGTAAGAAAACTCACTGACACCTGTTAAATAGTCCTCAAGAGAACAGCTTCTGAAGGCATCAAGCACCGCTTCCTTGTCCTCGGACGGACCTATGTATGCCTCGTTTGCGAAGATTGTGAACATAGAGCCTCCAAGTCCGCTATTTCCGTTGGCGGTCGCCTCATATATTCCGCGCATGATCGTGGACACGAATACCGATGACGCGATCATGATAGCCGGAACAAGTAAAAAGAAAAGAATGATCTTTGCGGAGTCAAGGCAAATACGAATGGGAGATTTTTTCTCGTAAAAGGTCAATTGATCCCGTATAATTCGAAATGCCGTAAACAGAAACAGAAGAATAAAACCGAACAGGCAGACGTAACCAAAGGCGTTCAGTATCGTTTCGCCCTGCATAAAGTAGGTCAAAAGATCCACGTCCTCCGTAATGATCTCACCGTTTACTTCCTTTTCTATCTGAACGGGATCAATACCACACAGCTTGCGAGCGATCATAATGATAATATCGATGCAAAACAGCGGAACCTTGATCAGTCCGTATAAAAATTCCCAAAACCAATTAAACATAAATTTGCTCCTTATTTTTTGTGAGCATCCGTAATATGAAACAATAAATAATTGAATGTAAAGGATACCGAAGGTGTTTTTTCTTCTTCCTCGTCATCGGATGAAAAATAACAGTTGTTGTTGATGCGTACTATAACGTATTGATTCGGCTCTATTGTTTTTGAGCCATCAAATTCCAACAAAACCGAATCCCATTCCTCTCCAACAGAAAAGGTAGCGGTGTGAATTTTATTTGCGGGAATAAACAGATCCTCCTCGCGGCTCTCTGTTTCTGTTTCCGTTTCCGTTTCACTATCGCTATTTGTTTCGCTGTTCGCATCGCTTTCCGGCGGCGTTTGAGTTTCCTCCTCGTCAAGCCCCGGCATCTCTACGTCGTTTCCGTCATCGTCCTTGATGCTTGTGGGCATCTTGTCAGTGATGTAAAACTCCAGCTCAAGCTCACCTTCTCCATTTTGGGTTTTCGCAAAGAAAGCAAACTCAGAAAGGGATAACGTATATTCCTCGGACACCCGAAAGCCGATATAACAATACTCATTGTACGGAACTACAACGGGAATATCCATATCTTCCATGTGGATATCACGGTTAAAATCTTCAATAGAGTATTTTTCCGCCCCGCTTTTAGACAAAACGTAAACGCCGGAAAAATATTTTTTGAAATCGTCCTCATTCTCTCCCGCGCCAAAGTCCGCGCAGGAGGCGAGGGAGAGAAGAAGAGCGACACAGACCGCAAGCGCGGTCAGCTTACAAGGTATCTTCATTCTGAAATCAGAACTTAGATACATCCTTGACCATTTCAAGGAAATAGGGGAATGCGATGTGAAGAACCAGCATTAAAACGAAGATCAGAACAAAACCGATAATGGCATTGATCAAGGACTTCTTTGCCTGCTGATGCTCCTGGGGATCTGTGGACTTTGCGAACTTTACGCCGAGAACGATACACCAGATAAAGCCTACGGTTGCCACGAGTGTGAGAATAACGGGAATAAATACCTGAATCAGCTCCATGACAGGGCTGACCATTTCATTTGCTTGTACCTCATCGATTGCCAGTGCGAAAATCAAGTTTTTCATGTGAATAACTCCTTTTTGTTTTTTGTTGTTAATTTTTTATTTTGTTCGGACTTTGCCGTTGAAACGGATGTAAATGATACCGATTGCTCCGAATGATACGAGGAGCAAGCAGATAAAGATATTGGAAAAGGTATTGGTAGCGAACTCCTTGGCAAATTCGTATGTTACCGAGTTCCCTGCTTCATCCTGAATGACCACGGAGTAGCTTCCGAAATCACCGTTGCCAAGCAACTCAAGAACAGTCTCGGAATTGCCATCCACGATATACGTCGAAATAAGCGCCCCGTTTTTATAAACGTAGATCATATCTCCGCTTTTCAACCCTACAAGGGTTACGTTGTTTCTTGTTACGCTTCCGTTTTCCGCGCCGACAAGCAAGGCTTCGGGCGGAATGTTGTCTATGTTAAGCGTAAAATAGCAGATCTGATTGCTTTCCGTATGAAGCAGCTCGATCTCATACACTCCGTCGGTAGAGAAGGGATAGCTTTGAGAACCATTTTCATTCAAGACCACATCACTTACCAGCGACACTCTGTGTCCGTCCGTGATGTACCAGATCTGCGAGAAGGAATATCCGTCGGGAACGGTAAACG
>JAGBSP010000025.1 GCA_017631855.1 Clostridia bacterium
CACGGTCGGTGGACGGTAAGGAGGCGCTATGAACTTTGATCAAGTAAAAAATATTCTGGTTTCCGAAGCCGATCGCAGAGGACTTTCGGAATACGAGGTCTATTTTATGGAAACAGGATCGATGGGTGCCGAAACCTTAAAGGATGAGATTTCTTCCTTTTCTTCGGGCGTTCGCGGCGGCGTTTCCTTCCGTTGTATCGTGGGCGGTCGCTTAGGTGCGGCGGCAACCGAGCTGATGGAAGAGCATGAGATGAGAGAGCTTGTAGATCGTGCCGTACAGTATGCGGCGGTGATCGAAAGCGATGATCCTGTGATTTTCTATGATGGCGCGGAGTCTTATGCGACAAAATCGGTTTTGAACGCAGAAACTCCCGATGCGGCAACCTTGAAATCGGTTGCGCTTGAGCTTCAAAGAAAGACCTACGGAGCAAGTGATCTCATTGCAGACGGAACGCAATCGGGAACCTTTGCGGGAACGGTGCGCCGAGCGCTTGTGAATTCTCACGGATTAAATCTTTCGGATGAGTACTCTGCCTCTGGCGCATACGTGCAGGCGGTGGTAGAGAAGGACGGTGAGTCGCAGGACGCGTTTGACTGTTGTCTTGGTTTAGATCCGTGCGATCTCGAGCAGCTTTCTGTCAATGCATCGAAGGATGCCATTGCTAAGATCGGTGCGGAAGAAATTGATTCCGGAAAATACGACGTGATTATTCAAGGAAAGCAGATGCGCGATCTTCTCTCCACCTTTTCGTCAGTTTTCTCGGCAAAGTCGGCACATCTTGGACTTTCCTTGTTGAAAGGAAAAGAAGGAAGTGCGATTGCAAGCGATGCGGTGACCTTGATCGATGACCCGATGCGCAAGGATTTTTCCGCACAGGCTACGTTTGACGGAGAAGGTGTGGCAACGCAGAAAAAGTCGGTGATTGAACAGGGAGTTTTGACGACACTTCTTTATGATCTCTCTACGGCAAAGAAGGCAGGGAAGATGTCGACGGGCAACGGTCAGCGCAAAAGCTACGCAAGTCCCGTTTCGATTTCACCGTACAGCTTTTATTTTGCAGGTGGCGAGCTTTCCGAGGACGAGTTGAAAATTCGTCTCGATCATGGCATTTATCTGACTGAGCTTAAGGGATTACACGCGGGCGCAAATGACGTTACAGGAGACTTTTCCATTGAAAGTGCAGGATTTCTTGTGGAAGATGGAAAGATTTCCAAGGCGATAAAATCTTTTACGGTGGCAGGAAATTTCTTTGATCTGCTCAAAAATATTGAAGCCCTTTCGGACACGGTCCGCTTCGATGCTTCTACGGGCTTTACTTCTTACGGATCGCCCGATGTGCTTGTGCGAAATATGAGCGTGGCGGGAAAATAAAAGGGAAAAGCTCTTGACTTTTTCTCGATTCTATGCTACAATACTGTATTATAATAATTTAAAGATAATTTTTTGACAAAAGAAAAGGAAGGATCAACGATCATGCAAAACACGGAAAAGACAATGGACAAGATCGTGGCTCTGTGTAAGACCCGCGGCTTTATTTTCCCCGGCTCCGAAATTTACGGTGGCTTGGCAAACACTTGGGACTACGGTCCTCTTGGCGTAGAGCTCAAGAATAATGTCAAGAAAGCTTGGTGGAAAAAGTTTGTTCAAGAGAACAAGTATAACGTAGGCCTTGACGCCGCCATTCTGATGAATCCTCAGACATGGGTAGCATCGGGACACTTGGCAGGCTTTTCGGATCCTCTCATGGATTGCCGTGAGTGCCACGAGCGTTTTCGCGCAGACAAGCTGATTGAAGAGTGGTGCTCGGAGAATGCTTTTGAGCTTCCCAAGCCCATCGACGCATTTACGCATGCAGAGATGAAGGAGTTTGTTGAGGAACACAATATTCTTTGTCCCACCTGCGGCAAGCATAACTTTACCGATATCCGTCAGTTCAACCTGATGTTTAAGACCTTCCAGGGTGTTACCGAGGATGCGAAGAATACCGTATATCTCCGTCCCGAAACAGCACAGGGAATTTTTACCAACTTTGTTAACGTACAGAGAACGACGCGTAAAAAGATGCCTTTCGGTATCGCACAGATTGGTAAGTCCTTCCGTAACGAGATCACTCCCGGAAACTTTATTTTCCGCGTTCGTGAGTTCGAGCAGATGGAGCTTGAGTTCTTCTGTAAGCCCGGTACTGACCTCGAGTGGTTCAACTATTGGAGAAGCTTCTGCCACAACTGGCTTTTGGCAATCGGCTTGAAGGACGAAAATCTCCGCCTTCGTGACCACGATCCCGAAGAACTTTGCTTCTATTCCAAGGCAACGACCGACTTTGAATTTCTCTTCCCGTTTGGATGGGGCGAACTCTGGGGTGTCGCTGACCGTACCGACTATGACCTTACGCAGCATCAGAACACCTCGGGCAAGGATCTGACCTATTTCGATCAAGAAACGAATGAGCATTACATTCCTTATGTTGTTGAACCCAGCCTTGGTGTAGAGAGAAGTGTTCTAGCTGTTCTTTGTGATGCATACGATGAAGAAATCGTTGATCCTGAAAAGAATGATACCCGTGTGGTAATGCATCTGCATCCGTTCCTCGCACCCTTCAAGGCAGCAGTGCTTCCTCTGTCGAAGAAGCTTTCTGCGGGTGCGGAAAAGATCTTCGAGGAGCTCTCCCGCGACTTCTCCGTGGATTACGATGAAGCAGGATCGATCGGTAAGAGATACCGCCGTCAGGATGAGATCGGAACTCCCTTGTGTATTACTTACGATTTCGATTCCGAAACCGACGGTTGTGTTACCGTTCGTGACAGAGATACGATGGAGCAGGTTCGTATTCCGATTACCGAGCTCAAGTCTTATATCGAAAAGGTTATCGCGTTCTAATCGTGATAACTTCATACAAAAAGAACCCCGACCGAATTCGGTCGGGGTTCTTTTTGTATGTTATGCTTCGGCAACAGGCTCGGAAGCATCTTCCTCTTCCTCTTCAGAAGGGATATAGAGCTGATAATCCTTCATCTTCAGTTTAGCAAACTTCGGAGAACCGTAGTAGTCAAACTTAACGCGGGAAAGCACGTCTTTGTTGACGAGCATTGCGTTCTGATTATAAACAACCGGAATGATGGGAAGGTCTTCCATCAAAATCTCTTCTGCTTCGTGGAGCAGAGTAGCGCGCTTTTTGGCATCGGTTTCCTCAAAGGCATCGTTAATCTTTTCGTCGAAATCAGGATTGTTATAACCGGTAAAGTGAACGGGAATATTAAAGGTAGTGCTGTATTTCTCAATTGCAGCGCCACCGGTGTAATACTTCGCAAAAGGAGCGAGTACGGTGAGCGGATCGGGCGTGAATGCTACGTAGTCGATCGCAGCAACTTCAAACTTGCCCTGCTTGTAATTTTCTGCAAAGACGTCATCCTTAACGCCAAGCAGAGGTTCGCCGGTAGCTTTCTGGATATCCGAGTTGTTGATCAGCTTTTCCGGTACAAGAGCAACGTGGAATCCGAGTTCGTTCCAAGCTTCTGTGACCATTTCTGCGATTGCAACGTGAACATCGTCATAAGCGGGAACCGAAATGGAGAACATAAATTCGGAAGGATCGATACCTGCTTCATCAAGAGCAGCCTTGGCAGCTTCCATATTTGCGGAGGTTGCCAAAATGTCACCGCCAACCTCACGGAAGAGATCACGCTTGGAATCCTTTTCAAAGACACCGTAAGGAACGAGTGCGGTAGCAGCTTTTGCAAATACCACTGCTTCTGCAATTGCCTCGCGGTCAATCGCAAGCGAGAGTGCCTTACGAACGTTTTCGTTAGCAAAGATCTTTTCGCCATGCTGACCTTCAACCAAGGTCGGAGAGAAGGGAAGCTTTCCTTGTTGCATGGATTTGAAAGAGTAGTCCTTGTTGTAGTAACGAATAACTGCGTTTTCGTTGAGTACGTAAGAATGGGTGCTCATCGCATCCGAAATCTCAGCTACGTCCTTCCAATCTCCGCGTACCGACAGCGGAATGTCACCAATGAAGAAGAGGTCTCCGTTTTCATAAGCGGACATAATCTCTTCATCGGTTTTGGAGTAGTCGACAATCAAACGGTAGGGACGTACGTATTTATCTTCATCGTCTTTTTCCTGATCACGCAGATAATAGGGGTTACGCTCCAGAAGCAGCTTGCCGTCTGTTTCGGAGTAGACAACTTCTCTCACTTTATAAGGTCCGCTCGCAGGGAAGATAGCAGGCGATTTTGCCCAGTCGTTATAATCTTCTACTGCATTTACTGCCGTTCTACGAACAGGCGCCAAAGCGAAACTAGTCAGTTTCAAAAGGAACTGATCGTAATCGATCTTTCCTTCAAAAAAGATGATCAATTCATGCTCGTTGACAGGCTGAATGCCGACGTCATCAATGGAAATGTTGCCTTCTTTAGCAGCACGTGCACCCTTGATATCAAACAAAAGCGAAGCACATTCGTAAGAGTTGTTCACATCAAGAATTCTTTGCCAAGTATCTGCAACGTCATTTGCTTGCAGAACGACCTTGTCCGACCAAGACGTTTCCTTCAAGGTGATGTGCATTTTGTATTCGTTGTTCTTTTCGTCTTCGATGATCTTATATTTCTCGACCAAGGATTTCTGTACTTTGCCTTTTGCGTCCAGAACGAAAAGGTTGTCATAAATCAAACTGATAACTCTGAGCGCAGCCTCGTTGCCGTAAGCGGCAGCAGGGTCAAAGTTATAGAGCGGGTCGGTAAGATACATGGAAATTTGCGCGCCTTTGTCATCGGGATCCTTCGCACAACCAGCGAGAACCGGAAGAATCATCAACAAACAAAGGATAAGGGAAATGATTCTTTTCATCATTGTTGGAAAACCTCCTCCAAAAAATCAAACTGTAATGCCCAAAAGAGGGCTATTGTTCATAACATTATAACATTTTTTTTTACTAAAATCAATCGTATTCTGAGAAACATTTTTCCTGTTTTTCATTTTTGGTTAAGTGCACAATCCTATTGATTTTTAATTGTGCAATTTTTACATAAAAACAGAAGAGTTGTCAAAGAAAATGAAGGAGAAAACAAAATGGAAAGAAGTGTTTTTTATGATCTTGCCTGTGAAAGCTCTGTAAAAAAGGAATCAGAAGAAAAAAGTATTAAATTTTGGGAAAGCGCCTCGGGGAATCTTCAAATTCGATGGGGGGAAGACGAACATCATGGACGCTATGCGGTATTCTTTACGAATCCCCTCTATTGGATGGAAGATGATTATTTTTTGACAGTGCGGGATAAGGTTTCGGAAGAGATTGTAAACTTGTTTAAAGAGTATATGCCGAAGCAAAAAGAAAGGTCGCTTGAATTGCTTGTGATAGGACTTGGTAATCCAAAAATGACGGCGGATGCGCTTGGCGCGGAGGTCGTGGAACGGGTAATGGTGACTAGGAAGCTCTACGAGCCTTCGGAATGCTTTTTGGCTATGAGCGTTTCGGCAATTTCTATCGGAGTTCTTGGAACAACGGGAATTGAAACCTTGGAGCATCTTAGGGCACTGTGTCATCAAATTCGTCCGGATCTCGTGCTTACCGTAGATGCGCTGGCGGCAAAGCGGAGCGAACGCCTTGGAGCAACAATACAGATATCCTCGGGAGGGATTTCTCCGGGCTCCGGAGTAAAGCAACCTCAAAAACGACTGAGTCGTCAAACCTTGGGCGTTCCCGTAGTGAGCATAGGTGTTCCTACGGTCATTCACGCGTCTGCAATTCTACGCGAATCCTTCGAAAAGCTGGGGATACTCGAATGGGAGAGCGCGAGAGAGATTGTGGCACGGGAAGGGGATTTTTTCGTCATGCCAAAGGAAAGTGATCTTCTTTTGCGAGAGTCGGCAAATCTTCTTTCTTCCGCAATCAATCGGGCGTGTGTGCGGTTTTCGGAGGAGCGCACATAACCGAAAAACTCCTCGCATATAATGAAACGAATGAAAATCGAAGCTCGGGAGGAAAAATGAAAAATCCAGCGTTAAACTCACCCCAAAAAGTACCGTTATTGGAAGAGACTACACGAGAAAAAATACGCTTTGAGCAACAAAGAGTAAGATGGAAAAAACGATGGTATCGCATCTATTTTGCCACGGCAGGAACGGCACTTTTTTTGGCTATCGTGGTACTTTTTCTTGGAATGATTGAAGGAAAAAGCGGATTTCTTTCCTCACTGAGTGCAGGCTTGATGCGCTTGGAATTTATGGATCTTTCGGGAAAAGAAAAGCCGAAGGAGAAAAACGAAGAGTTGTCCGATGATGAAACGAAAGATGTCTGGTATCCCGTAGAAAAGCCTTTGCCCGATATTCCTGAAGAAGAAACGCCGAAGAAGGAACCGATGACCTTTGATCAGCTATATTCCTTTGATTATGCCGCGGTACCAAACGGAGCGCTTCCCATTCTTCCAATGGATCTTTCACTTTCTTCCTATGGCGCGGGATATATCCAGAATTTTACAGGATTTTCTCCCGATACGGAGGCGTTGCTTTACGGAGAACTTCGGCGTGATCCTTCGGTGGAATATTTGTCGCGTTCGGACAAGCCCAGTGTTCTGATTTTACACACGCACGGGACAGAGTCATACAGCCCCGACGGAGCGATCTCTTACGTGGACGGAGCGGAATCCTTGCGAAGCGAAAATCTCGAAGAAAACGTCGTTTCGGTTGGAAAGGTGTTAGCCGATGCTCTTGAGTCACGCGGAATTTCGACCATTCATTGTACGGTATTGCACGACCGAGTGCAGTATAAGGATTCGTATGCCCGTGCCGAGGAAACTATTCGTGACTATCTTGCCGAGTATCCTTCTATTAAACTTGTGATCGATCTCCATCGTGACGCCGTGATTAAATCTACGGGAGAAATGATTCGTCCCGTAACACTGAACGAAAAGGGGGAAGCAACCGCACAGGTGATGTGCGTGGTGGGAAGCTCGTGGAACGGAGAAAAGAACGAGCGCTGGGAAGGGAATCTCGCCTTGGCGCTTAAATTTCGCGCTGCGTTGAATGAAAAAACACAAAATCTCTGCCGTCCCCCATATCTTCGGGGAGCAACCTATAATCAAGAGCTGGCTCCGTATTCATTGCTGATCGAGATCGGTGCTTGCGGTAACAGCCTGCTCGAAGCTAAGCGCGCGGCACTCCTAATTGCGGATGCTCTGAGCGAATTGATACCGAAATTGTAAAAAAATCTCCAAAAACGGAAAAATATTTCCAAAAACCTCTTTACAAACGAAAAAATATATGGTATAATAATTCCGTAATTGGAAAATGGAGGTTGGCAAGAGATGGATTATATCGATCGAATCAAACAACTGAAAAACGAGCAGAAGATCACCAACGACCGTCTTTCGGAAATGACGGGAATCCCTCTTGGTACGCTCAGTAAAATTTTGGCAGGTATTAGCGATTCTCCCAAGCTTGCAAACATTGTTTCTATTGCTGAAGCGTTGGGAAGCTCGCTTGATTACATCGTCAGCGGAGTAGAGCAAAATCATCATAATTATACGTTGAGCGAGGATGAGATTGCACTGATCGAGGATTATCGCGCGCTTGACGGATTTGGTCGGGAGCTGACGCGTATGGTCGTCTCCAAGGAGGGGGAACGTGTGCAGAGTACTCTGACGCCGATGATGGAGATCAAGCAGCAAAAGACCGAAAAGAAGACAAGCGCCAAGATCCTCACGCCAAACTTTGGCGAGGCTCGCCGTACAGGGGTTGGTAAGCGATCAATCCTTCTTTACGATCTTCCCGTTTCGGCAGGACCCGGTGTTTATCTTGACGATGAGCTAGCTGAAGAAATTCAAGTGCCCGATAACGAGAAAACGCAGGCAGCAAGCTTTGCGTTGCGCATCCAGGGCAACAGTATGGAGCCGAAATATCACGACGGGGACGTGCTTCTCGTAGAAGATACCGATGCCATCGAAGTGGGCGAGCTTGGCATTTTTATCCTCGATGGAAACGGATATTTCAAAAAGTATGGTGGAGATTGCCTGATTTCGCTCAATCCAGAATACGGTGATATTCTTCTCAAAGAGTATGCAGAAGCGGTCTGTTGTGGTCGCGTCATCGGAAAACTCAAAAAGAAAGTCAGTGTGTAATTGCATAGAATGTAGTCCTTCGGTCAGCGGTTGGCTGACCGAGGGATTTTTTTGCTTTTTTTGGGAAAACTAAGAGCAAATCAAAAAATGGAGAGATGTTATGCGAAAAATCAAGGTTGTGGAAGTGATTACCGACAGCAATATCGGTGGCGCGGGTGTTTTACTGTGTACTCGATTGAAACATTCCGATCGTGCGCGCATTGAAACAGAGGTGATTTTGCCGCAAGGAAGTGCGCTTTTTCCGCGACTTTGCGCGTTAGGTGTTGTTGTGCACGAGATTGACGTTTGCCGTGACTCTTCCTTTGAAGCGATTGCAATTTTGAAATACGTCGCGCTTCTTCGACGTCTGAACCCTGATCTGATCCATTGTCACGGAGCGCTTTCCGCAAGGATTGCCGCATGGTTGTGTGGCGTTCCCGTGCGTCTGTATACACGACATTGCGTGTATCCGCTCTCAAAGATGCAAAAAAGCTTGTTGGGAAGGTGTTTGATTGGACAGGGACAGAGAATACTCTCTCACCGAATGATCGCAGTCGCACATAGTGCAAAGCAGAATTTGTGTGAGATGGGGGTCGCGTCTGATCGGATTTCGGTGATTATTAACGGCGTCGAAGCGCTTCGGTCGGTCACCGAAGAAGAAAAAGAAGAGCTCCGCAAGCGTTTGGGGATTCCCAAAGAGGCAACCATTGTCGGAATTTGTGCGCGTCTTGAGGAGTGCAAAGGGCACTCTTGTTTTCTTGCGGCGGCAGAAAAGCTTTTGCAACAAGATAAAAACTACCGTTTTTTGATTTTGGGGGACGGTAGCCTTCGAGCGAAGCTTGCTAAGGAAGCTGAGCAACGAGGCATTGCACCTTTTGTGATATTTGCGGGATTTTGTCAAGACGTTGCCCCTTACTTTTCTTTGATGAAGATCAACGTTAACTGTTCTGTCGGGACGGAAACCTCTTCTCTTGCACTTTCGGAGGGAATGAGTATGGGAATTCCTGCGGTGGTGAGTGATTATGGAGGAAATCCGTATATGGTGCGTGATGGAGAAAATGGAATTGTTGTACCGCAAAACGATCCGTCGGCGTTGGCAACGACAATTTTACGGCTGAGAGAAGATTCCGTTCTTTATGAACAACTCTCACAAGGAGCAAGAAAGCGCTTTCTATCCGAGCTCAATGCCGAGCAGATGACGAAAAAAACGGAAGAGCTCTATTGCGAACTCTTCCGTTTAAAAATATTAAATACCAAGAACGGCAGATGCGATGCTAAAATAAATGAGTAATGCAACGGCATCTACGATGGTGGTAATAAAGGGACTTGCCATGACGGTAGGATCAAAACCGAGGCGCTTTGCCAAAATAGGAAGCGAGGCACCAACAAGCTTGGCAATGATGACGGTGGCAAGGACCGTGAGCGCAACTACCATAGAAACCGAGAACGATGCGCGATCAAGCAGTATCGTTTTTCCAAATACCACGATCGCAAGAACTACACCGCACAAAAGAGAAACTCGGAGCTCCTTCCATAGAATGCGAAGAATATTTCCCATCCTTAATTCTCCTAGAGAAAGTCCGCGAATGACGGTAACCGACGTTTGTGATCCCGCGTTTCCACCCGTGTTCATCAAAAGGGGAATAAAGGCGGTCAGAATTACCATTTGCCCAAGCGCACTTTCATAGTGCGTGATGATCGTTCCAGTAAAGGTTGCCGAAAGCATTAGGATCAAAAGCCACGGAATACGAGAGAGAAAGGTCGAGAAAACACCGATTTGCAAATAAGGTTTATCGGTAGGTGTAATTGCCGCCATCATTTCAATGTCTTCGGTTGCCTCTTCCTGAATGACGTCCACGGCGTCATCGACCGTTACGATACCAACAAGACGGTTTTCGCTGTCAACGACGGGTAAGGCAAGTAGGTCGTATTTGGAAATGGCGGTGGCGGCGGTTTCTTTATCATCGGTCGTCTTGACACTGATAATTGAGGTCTGCATCAGATTGGAAATGAGATCTTCGGATTTAGCAAAGAGAAGGTCGCGCAACTCAATGATGCCGACGAGGGTTTTTCGAGCATCGGTGACGTAGATCACGTATACCGTTTCTTTGTCGATACCCGTTTTTCGGATATAAGACACGGCTTCTTCGACTGTCAAAGAAGAATAGATGCTGATCCATTCCGAAGTCATGATACTTCCAACGCTGTCCTCGGGATATTTCAAAAATCGGTTAATTTCTTTGCGTCGCTCGGCGGATGTTGTTTTTAGAATTCGACTGACCACGTTTGCAGGCATTTCTTCCAGAAGGTCTACAGCGTCGTCGATAAAAAGCTCTTCCATGACACCCGAGAGCTCTTTGTCACTCATACTTCCTACGATTTGCTCTTGCAGCATCGCCGGAAGTTCGGCA
The DNA here is from genome assembly GCA_017631855.1 of Clostridia bacterium. Taxonomy (GTDB): domain Bacteria; phylum Bacillota; class Clostridia; order Oscillospirales; family CAG-272; genus HGM12713. Next base: position 10,503 of record JAGBSP010000025.1, read on the forward strand.
AAAATCTCGGCAGCAGTGTCTTTTTTTAATAATCGAAATACTGTAGGGAGTTCTTCTTCGCTCAAAGTTGCCATAAATTCCGCCGCATCGACCGCGTTAATTTCATCCAAAGCTTCGATGAGAGCGGCAAATTTTCTTTCGTGCAAAAGCTCTGTCAAGATTTCGATTGTCATAAGACACCTCCTGAAAAAGAATAAGAATTAAATGTTAGAAATAGGACATAAGGATGAAAAACCGAGCTCGTCAAGTACGGAGCCGAGTTTTTCGGCAGAAGCGCGTAAAAGCGTCGCTTCGCGTTCGTTTAAGGGAATGTCCAAAATTTCCTTGATGCCTTCGCGTCCGAGAACACAGGGAACGCTCAAGGCTACGTTGGAAAGTCCGTAATGCCCGCAAACGAGAGTCGATACGGGCAAAATGGCGTTTTCGTCGCGTAAAATGGCGGAAACGATCTTTCGGACGGCTTCGGCAATGGCGTAATAGGTCGCTCCCTTGTTTTCAATAATACGGTAAGCACTGTTTTTGACGTCAAGAAACAGCGAGTTTAGCGTTTCTTCGCTTCCGTCGCGCTGTGAGCTTTCGCAAAAGCTGTCAAGATCTATGCCAGAAACGTTGGCATCCGACCATACGGGGAGCTCGCTGTCGCCGTGTTCGCCGATAATAAAGGAATGGACGTTGCGAAAATCTACGCCGAGATGCGAGCCGAGCAGATATTTCAAGCGAGCCGTATCAAGCACGGTTCCGGAACCGATGACACGGTGTGGGGGGAATCCGGAAAATTTCATCGTGGCGTAGGTTAGGATATCCACGGGATTGGTGACGACCAGAAGAATACATTCCCGATTGTAGGAAACGATCTTCTCCACGATCGATTGGAAAATACGGGTATTACTGCGGACAAGATCCAAACGAGTTTGTCCCGGCTTTTGACCGCCACCTGCTGCAAGGATAACGATTGACGCATCTGAAAGGTCGGGATAATCGCCAGCATAGATCTCCATCGGAGAATGAAAGGGAATTCCGTGACCGATGTCTGCGGCCTCTCCTTCTGCTTTTTTACGGTCAAGGTCAATTAGAACCATTTCGGAAAACAGAGCACTTTGCATCAGCGTATACGCCGTCGTTGAACCGACGAAGCCGCAACCGATGATGGCACATTTTTTTGGATTGAGCATAGGTTCACCTCAATAAATAAACTATGATATTAGTGTGCTCCATTTTACTGAAAATAGTCTTAAGAAGAAATACGGCTTAAAAATTCTTTGCTGCGCATAGAAAGCGCTTGCGTTGTTTTGTAAAGGAGAGATAAGGCAACAGTGTCACCACTTGCGTGGATGATGCGTTGACTTTCTTCAAAATAGGGAGAGAGTGCGTCGGCAGAAAATTGCTCGTAAGCATGCATCAATTGCTCACAACGGGAAACAATCTCGGGGAGTTGTTCTTCATTTGCTTTTTCCGAGAGCGGAGAGAGCGAGGAAAGTATTCCTTCCGCCGATTTTAAAACGTAGGTCAGCGCCATGGCGTACATATAATACGCGGCGGAGGCATTTGATTTTGCATCAACATACGAGGGAAGCCCGTCCTTTACGGATTGTGGGAATGTGGTGCAGTAACGATCGCTTGCTTGGATGAGCGCGTCAATCGAGCGCTTCAGAGCTTCTTCTGCCGAAGCAAGCTCGACAAACAGTTCTTGATGGTCCATAAGAATCTCCTTGATTCATCAGTAAAGTAAAAATAGGAGAGTCGATAGAGTAAACGATCGACTCTCCTGTTTCAAATCCTTATCGGATCTCTACAGTGACATCCTTACCATCGGTGGAAGCCGCAGCTCTCATCACGGTACGGATTGCCTTAGCAATTTTTCCGTGCTTGCCAATGACCATTCCCATATCGTCCTCGGCAACGCTCAATACCAAATCAACCTTCGAGCCGTTCACGGTTTCCTTTACGGAAACTTCGTCGGGGCTATCTACGATTGCCTTGGCAATACCGGTCAAGGTTTCTTTCAAATCGGTCATGTTAGATCACCGGTGCCGATCAGTCAACGATGTTGGACTTCTTCAGCAGAGCCTTTACGGTATCGGTGGGCTGAGCGCCGTTTGCAAGCCACTTCTTTGCCTTTTCAGCATCGATCTTCAGTTCGTCAGAGCGGGGATTGAAGTGTCCGATCTCCTCGATGAAACGACCGTCTCTGGGAGAACGGCTATCAGCGATAATTACGCGGTAGGTAGGAGCCTTCTTTGCACCCATTCTTCTCAGTCTCATTTTTACTGCCATGATTTGTTTCCTCCAAATGTTAAATATAAATATTTTTTATTTTTTATAAAAATCCGTGCGTGTTAAAACGGAATTTTCATCTTGCCACGTCCAAAGCGAGCCATCTGCTTCGGATTGGAAAATTGCTTCATCAGCTTCCGTGTTTGCTCAAACTGACGGAGCAACTTATTGACCTCTTCGACGGTCGTACCGCTACCTGCGGCAATTCGCTTTTTGCGCGATGCACCGAGAACCTCGGGCTTTGCTCGCTCGTAGGGAGTCATCGACTTTATGATCGCTTCCATACGCGCTAGCGCCTTTTCATCAACCTGTGCGTCTTTCATCGCACCAGGCTTCATTCCGGGCATCATACCCATCAACTGTTCGAGCGAGCCCATATTTTTGAGCTGTGCGAACTGGTCGAGATAATCATCGAGGGTAAAGGTCGATTCGCGGATCTTTCGCTCAAGCTCCTGCGCCTTTTTCTCGTCGTAGGCTTGCTCGGCTTTCTCAATCAGCGAGAGAACGTCGCCCATTCCGAGAATTCTCGATGCCATACGATCGGGATGGAAGGGCTCAATCGCGTCGAGCTTTTCACCGACACCGATAAACTTGATCGGCTTGCCCGTAACGTGCTTGACCGAAAGTGCCGCACCGCCACGCGTATCGCCGTCGAGCTTTGTCAGAATCACGCCCGTGACGTCGAGAAGCTCGTTAAAGGTTTTTGCCACCGTTACGGCGTCCTGACCGATCATTGCGTCAATCGTCAAAAGAATTTCGGTCGGCTCGACCGTTGCCTTGATCTTCTGTAATTCACCCATCAGCTCCTCGTCAATGTGAAGACGTCCCGCCGTATCGATAAATAGCATATCGTAGCCCTTTTTCTGGGCGTAGGCAAGACCTTCCTTGGCGATCTTGACGGGGGATTCCTTGTCGCCCATCGTAAAGACGGGGATCGAGAGCTTTTCACCAACGATTTCGAGCTGCTTGATTGCGGCAGGACGGTAAACGTCACAAGCCACAAGCAGGGGATTCTTTCCTTGCTTTTTGTAAAGTCCCGCAAGCTTTCCTGCGTGCGTGGTTTTACCCGCGCCCTGCAGACCGACCATCATTACTACCGTCGGAGGCTTGGAGGAGATCGTCAGCTTGGATTGAGAGCCGCCCATCAGGTTGATCAACTCCTCGTTGACGATCTTTACGATCTGTTGTGCGGGGAGCAGAGATTCGAGAACCTCTGTGCCGACGGCACGCTCGGATACGGTATTGATGAAATCTTTAACGACCTTGAAGTTTACGTCAGCTTCGAGAAGTGCGAGCTTGATCTCGCGCATTCCCGCTTTGATGTCGGCTTCGGTCAGCTTTCCTTTGTTGCGGAATTTTTTGAAGGCATTTTCCAGCTTTTCGCTTAAACTTTGAAACATACGATCACCTTCCTTTCGTGTTTCTTTGTGAGGATTATTCCTTGACGGCTTCTGCCAATCGAAGGATTTCTTGCTGAATTTCCGTGGGGAGCGATTGCTCCTTGGCAAGTTGGCAAAGAGAATTTGCCGCAGCCTCTACCGAAAGAAGCTTTTTGGCAAGTCCAAGCTTTTCCTCGTAAAAGAAGAGCTCACTTTCCGCTTTTTTGATCAGTCCGCGGACTCCCTGACGTGAAATTCCGATCTCATCGGCGATTTCCGCTAAAGAATAATCCTCGTTATAGTAAAGATCAAGCACCGATCGCTTATGATCGGTCAAAAGCTCACCGTAAAAGTCTAAAAGATAACCGACGTTGAGGTTTTTTTCAAACATAACGAAGCGCGCTCCTTTTGACAGAAAATAACGGTGTAAACCAAAATGCTTTACAAGTATACCACACTTTTTTTCATCTGTCAAGCGTTTTTTGAAAAAAGTTTTAAAAATATATAGAAAATAAAGAGAAAAGCCTCGAGAACCCTTATGTCTCAAGGCTTTTCAGTTGGTGCCGGTGATCGGGGTCGAACCGATACGGTATCGCTACCACTGGATTTTGAGTCCAGCACGTCTGCCAATTCCATCACACCGGCATATAACGAAGTTATTATATCACAGACCATATAGAAAAGTCAAGGACTTTTTCAAAAAAAATTAAAATATTATTTTTCTTTTTTCTTGATTTTCTATTTCCTTTTTTGGGGAAATGTGCTATAATAAAATGGAATATGTTTTACGCATAAGATAGTGAAAGAAAGGAGTACTTTTGCGATGAGAGCTTTTACCCAAAAAATGATATCGTTTCTTCTACTTATCGTTATGCTTATGTCGCTTGGTGCGCCGTTGTTAATCGTAAATGCTTCCACCGATCACGAATCGCATCTTGATCCCGAAAAAGCCTTTCCGATGATGCGGGAAAATTCGATCAATTATACATGTAGATATGACGAACAAAATGATAAGATATTGATCAGCGGAACTGTAAACCACGACGTTATGATCGAGCACAGAGAATTTTTCCTTGACGTATATTCTATTGCTCCCGATCAAACGGTAGAAGCGGTTGTGTACTCTGAAGACGCACATCCGAAAGCGAGTATGGAAATCGCGATCAAGTTCGACTTTTCACTGTCGGCACTGACGATGACCGAGCGTTTTTCTCGCTATGCGATCGTGCTTCGCGCTGCTTCGGGGGAGAAAATTCTTGGTGCTGAGCCGCAGTATATTCACGTGGAGTCTACTTATGAATATGATTCTGCCGACGATACACCGTATAAAGGGATTTCCTCTGAATTGACCTCTATCGCAGGATCGGTCAATGCGGGCACGGCAATCCTTCCTGTATATCTTAATCGATTGCTCAGTAACAACACAGGTGGTATGGTTTACCCCTTAGAGGACGGCTTTTGCTATTTTGACCGCTCTTACGTCGAGGCGCTGGATGCCCAGACGAGAACCTATTCCGCTACGGGAACCCGAGTGTATTTCCAAATTCTTTTGCAAGCAAGCGGTTCGGAGCTTGCTATTGCAAACGGTCAGATAGCAGGCGCAACCTACGATTTTCCTGAGCTTACCCAAAAGGAAAATCTTCAGAAAATTGCGGCGGCGTCCGAATTTTTGGCAGAGCGCTACGATGACAAGCAAAGCGGACTTCTTTCGGGGCTGATCGTCGGTTCTTCTATCGACCAATCGATACGAAGCTATACAGGTGGCTTAACCGTTCATGAATATGGTGAACGCTATGCGTTTTACCTTTTGTGCGTGGCAAGCTCGGCAAGAATGAAAAACGCGGCGCTTGACGTGTTGATTCCTTTCAGTGCGGTGGATACCTATTCCAATTCAAATGTTACGGTAGCACCGGAAAACTACGATCCTTCAGTTCTGCTCAAGGAAATTTTATTCGTGTTGGACAGTCGTTTGGAGGGAGGCTTCTCTTGCGGAACGATGATCGAATCCAATGTTTTACCGCTGTCTCGTATTCCGCAGACGAAAACGTTGATTCCAGCTTCTTTGACGAGCGTTTTTACCCCCGAATATCTGTTCTACTATGAAGATTATTTAAAACAATTGCAGAAAGAGACTTCGAGCGCGCCATCTCATTTTGTTTACCGCTGGGAAGTACCGAGCTCTCTTGAAGGAAATATTCTTGCCGCAACGTATGGCTATAGCTATTATCGGCTGCTTCGATACGAGACGCTTTCTTCCTTTGTCGTTTCCTTTTCCGATGTCACGCAAAAGGAACAGCTTTGTGATCTTGTGCAGATTCTCCGCTATATTGATACGAGCAAGTCGGAAGAGATTACTGCGCCCCTTCTTTCTTCCTTTGGCAAGCAAAGCTGGGAAGAGGTTTTGCTCATCGAGTCTCTTTCCATACCGAGGGTGCGAGAGGTATATCGAATCTCTCCGAATTTTTCGGAGCCGAGTTCTTATCAAGGCTCGTTTGATTACTTTGATTTTTCTGCGGGCAGTATTGGGGATTGGTTTGCGGGCATTGGTTGTAAACGGCTAAGGCTTGATCTGTTGGACGACAGTATCCGCGGTATTCGCAGTGTGATGTCGAACAATCACGGTCTTGGCGCGTCAGAACTACTTTGCTTGTATGAATTTCCTGAAAATTTCGTTTATACTCCGTATTTGAAGATTACCATGGAGTTGACGGATACGGGTGCGTCTGCCGATACACTATATGAAATTACCGTTTCTCTTGGCAATGACCGAGCTATGATTCTTGCCGAGCAGTTTGTTTCTGCGGGAGAGCGTTGTGAGATTTGGTTGGATCTTCGCGAACTTGATGCCGAGGATCTGATGGCAGAATACATCAAAATCGGAGCGGAACCCGTCGAGGGAGAGGCGGAAGAGTTTTCCTTGTGGTTTCTTGGCTTGACGGGATACAGTGAGGACTATAGCTCGGAAGAATTGTCTGAGTTAATCGATGCGGAGCGCTTACGGATCAGAAATCAAAACGCGGACGAGAACGAAGATGACGGAATGATGAGTGCACTTTGGCTTGCGTTCGGCATTCTTTTACTGATTTCCGTATTGGTTCTTGGAATTGTCCTCTTTTTCCGTCGAAAGGATGAAGAAATCTCTGATGAGAAAGAACAAAAAAACTTAAACGATAGGGAATAACGTAAATTTATTATACTTAAAAAATTTGGAAAGGAGCAGATATGGCAGAGTTCGTTCATTTACATTTGCATAGTGAGTATAGCTTGCTTGACGGTGCCTGCCGTATCTCGGAAATTCCGATCCGCGCCCGTGAATGTGGACATACGGCGGTCGCGCTGACCGATCATGGTGCGATGTATGGCGCGGTAGCTTTTTACCGTGCTTGTAAAAAAGAGGGAATTCATCCGATTATTGGATGTGAGGTCTACGTGGCGCAACGCTCTCGATTTGAACGAAGCGGAGGTACGGATGGAAAATATCATCATTTAGTTCTGCTTTGCGAGAATGAGATCGGCTATAAGAACCTCATTCAAATGGTTTCTCGCGGTTATACCGAGGGATTTTACTCGAAGCCGAGAATCGATATGGAGCTTCTTCGTGCGCATTCGGATGGCTTGATCTGTCTTTCCGCGTGTCTTGCGGGAAAAATTCCTTCTCTCCTTCTTCGTGGGGAATACGAGGAAGCAAAAGTATATGCAGGGGAGCTTGCCGAAATCTTTGGACAAGATCGCTTTTATATTGAAATTCAAAACCACGGTCTTGCCGAGCAAACGCAGGTTCTTCCCGAGCTTGTGCGGCTTGCGGAAGAGTGCGGATTGCCTCTTGTAGCAACCAACGACTGTCACTATCTGCGCCGTGAAAATGCACAGACCCAAGCAGTTTTGATGTGTATTCAGACCAATACGGTGATTACCGACGGACGTCCCGTGGGATTTGAAACCGATGAGTTTTATTACAAAACGACGGCAGAAATGAAAATGCTGTTCGGAAAATACGAGGGGGCAATCGAGAATACAGTCAAGATTGCCGAGATGTGCCAATTTGAATTTCAGTTTGATCAGCCGAAGTTGCCCACGTTCCGTACGCCAGTAGGCAAAAGCTCGACCGAATATCTGAGGGAATTGACCTTTGTTGGACTGGAACGCCGTCGTTTGGATGGAACTCTTGTATTGACTAAAGAGAACGAGTCAACCTATCTTGAACGTATCGAATATGAGCTCGGCGTGATTGCAAATATGGGATATTCCGACTATTTCTTGATCGTTCAGGACTATGTGGGATATGCCAGAAAATCGGGTATTCCCGTGGGTCCCGGCAGAGGATCCGGAGCGGGGAGCCTTGTGGCGTATCTGACGGGAATTACCGACGTAGATCCTATCGTTTTTGATCTTCTCTTTGAGCGATTTTTGAATCCTGAGCGCGTGAGTATGCCCGATATTGATATCGATTTTTGTTACCATCGCCGCGATGAGGTCATCTCGTATATGTTTGATCGCTATGGCTCGGATCACGTGTCGCAGATCATTGCCTTTGGTACCTTAGCGGCTCGCGCTGCGATTCGTGACGTTGGAAGAGCTATGGGACTGCCGTACAGTGAGGTGGATCCCGTGGCAAAAGCAATTCCGCAGGAGCTTGGCGTAACGCTTTCCGATGCTTTGCGCCGCAGTGCGCTTCGCGAGCAATATGAGAACTCGGAAACCGTGAAAAAGCTGGTAGATACGGCGCTTCAGATCGAAGGAATGCCGCGAAATATTACGGTACACGCCGCAGGTCTCGTCGTGACCGATCATCCCGTCTTTGATTACGTTCCGCTTGCTGTCAGCAACGAAACGGTAGTGACGCAGTTTGATATGGATACCATCGCAGATCTCGGATTGCTCAAATTTGACTTTTTAGCGCTTCGCTATCTCAGTATTTTGCACGATGCCGAAAAAACGGTTCGCGCGACCGAGCAAGCTGACTTCGATCTGGAAAAGATTCCGTTTGACGATCAGCCAACCTTTGAGATGATTTCCCGCGGGGAAACGCTGGGACTCTTTCAGTTGGAATCGGCAGGAATGCGTCAGACGCTCTCGGAACTGAAGCCCGATTGCCTTGACGATATCATTGCGGCAATCGCACTCTACCGTCCGGGACCGATGGACTCGATTCCGCAGTATATTGAGGCAAGACATCATCCCCAAAAGGTTCAATACGCCCACCCGATGCTCGAACCGATCCTTCGTTCCACGTACGGATGCACCGTCTATCAGGAGCAGGTAATGAGTATTTTCCGCGTGATCGCGGGATATACTTACGGACATGCCGATATCGTTCGTCGAGCAATGTCTAAGAAAAAGGCAGATGTGCTCGAAGCAGAACGTGAAAGCTTCCTTTCAGGTGCAGAGAAGAACGGTGTGGATCGCCAAACGGCAAGAAAGCTCTTTGACGATATGGCGTCCTTTGCCAACTATGCCTTCAACAAGAGCCACGCCGCGGCATATGCGGTCATTTCTTACCGTACGGCGTATCTCAAAAAGCATTTTCCAACCGCATATATGGCGGCGCTGATGACCTCGGTGCTCGGCAATCAAGCCAAGCTTGCCGAATATATCGATGAATGCGAGAAGCACGGAATCCATGTTCTTCCCCCCGACGTCAACGAAAGTCATATCAATTTTTATCCCAAGGATGGTGACATCGTTTTTGGACTTTTGGCGCTCAAAAACGTCGGACGGCAATTTATTGAAAGCATCATCAAGGAGCGGGAAGGGCAGTCCTTTTCCGACTTTGAGGATTTTGTCCGTCGTATGGCGCCGTACGATCTCAACAAACGAATGGTCGAGGCGTTGATCAAAGCAGGTGCTTTCGATCAACTTGGCGTTTACCGAAGTAGATTGCTTGCCTCGCATGAAACGTTGATCGAAATGGTACAGCAAAAGGATCGAAACAATATCGTAGGACAGCTCGATATGTTTTCGGTCATTCCCGAAGCAAAGGTTGCCGCACCCTCGTTTTCGTATCCGGACATCCCTGAATTTTCAATCAAGGAAAAACTGTTATTGGAAAAAGAGAGCTCGGGAATGTATTTCTCGGGACATCTCTTAGACACCTACGACCGCCACGCCAAAGCCATTGCGCCGCAAGGAATTGCCGAGCTTATTTCTATGGAATCCATACAGGAAAAGCAGAGAGTATCGGCGGCGGGAATCATTTCCTCGGTGACGGTAAAAACGACCAGAAAGAACGAAAAGATGGCGTTTGTCACCATAGAGGACCGTTACGCATCGATCGAATGCTTGGTATTTCCCAACGTTTATCAGAATTTCGCCCACCTATTGCGTATCGAAGCGGCAATCGGTGTCCGCGGAAATCTTTCCTTGCGTGACGAAGAGGAGGAACCTAAGATTTTGGTTGCGGAGATCGAGTCCTTGATCGAAAATGAACGCTTTGTTCCTCCTGCGGCAAAATCGATTTTGAAAGAACAAAAGGAACGGCAAGCAGCCGTTCCCCAAAAAGACGAGATTACTCGTCCGCAGAAAATCACCAAGCTTTATTTGCGCTTACCCGATCTTTCGGGCGAGCTTTATGCCAAGACGAAAAATCTCCTTGAGATCTTTGACGGAGAAATCCCCGTTGTGCTTTACGACGTATCAAGCAAATCCTACGTTCCGTATCGTGGCGGTGCTTGCGTGGACGAATTTCTTCTTGCGGAGCTGAGATCGATGCTTGGAGATGATAACGTTGTTCCAAGATAAGGCTCAGTGCGAATAATCCTCGATGAGAGCATTTAGCTCCGCTTTCGTCTTTACCGAAATACCCTCTCCAAGCAGCGCACGGTCTGCTTCGGGGAGGGTTTTTACGTAGGTGTCAAGAATTTCCAACAGTGTGCCATCCATCGAAAAAACACCGATTTGTCCCCGATATTCCTTAACAAGATATTCTTGCAGCCTTTCTTCTTCCTTGCTTTCGCTTTCCGTTTCGGAGGATGAATCCTCTTGCGGAAGATACACGTAAATTTCTTTTGTTTCTTCCTTAGGTTGCATCTCTTTGCTTTGACGGAGGTTTTGAAGTAACATCAAAGTAGTACCCGAGAAAAGACATAGCAAACAAATCGCATAAAAAACGGCAAAGCGCCAAGCTTTTTTTGAACTCTCTTTTTTTGCTTTCATCCCGCACCCCTTGTTCTTTTCGTTTTTTGTAGTATTCCTGTTTTGATGTTTATTTATGCGGAAAGGGAGGAATAATAAGGAAAAAAGAGGGAGGAGTATGGCGTGGAGGAACTTAAAAAGCAGAAGGAAGAAAAACGCCGCAGTGGCAGGAGTGTGGGACGGTGGTTACTCAAATGGGTGACGGCGCTCCTCCTTTTTTTGGTCGTTCTTTTTCTTGTGGGAGCATTGATTTTTTGCATTTATGTGGAGAAAAACGTTTCAAAAACGATTGACGAGAGCTTGTTTTCCATCGTTGGATCAGACTCGGCGACAACACTCTATTATTATGAAGAAACCGAATCCGGCGAGCGACGGGCGGTGGCTATGGATGAGGGGGCGCTTTACGGAGGCTATCGCAGTATTTACGTTGATTACGGCGAAATTCCGGAAGACTTGATCAATGCCTTTGTCAGCATTGAGGATAAACGTTTTTGGGAGCATCGCGGTGTGGATTGGCGAAGAACCCTCTCTGCGGGAGCAAACTATTTTTTGAAATTTAGCGGAAGCTACGGTGGCTCTACGATCACACAACAGCTCATCAAAAATGTCACTGATGAGGACGAGTATTCCTTTCAGCGGAAAACGCAGGAGATCTTCTGGGCACTCGATCTTGAAACCAAGATGGACAAAAAAGAAATTCTCGGATTGTATCTTAACGTGATTAATCTATCACAAGGATGTTATGGTGTGCAGGCGGCGTCGGAATACTATTTTTCCAAGGACGTTTCCGAGCTTTCACTGAACGAGTGCGCGTGCATTGCCGCCATTACCAACAGCCCGTCCTATTACGATCCCTTGCAAAATCCGGAAAATAACCGTGCAAGGAGACGCTTGATTTTACGAGAAATGTATGCGCAAGGGTATATTAGCGAGGAGGAGCTGAACGACGCACTCTCAGAGGGGATCGTGCTGAATATCGAAGAAGAGTCGTCGTATGAGGCGATCAATTCCTGGTACGTCGATATGGTCATCGAGGACGTTATGCGCGATTTGATGAAGGAATACGGATACAGCAGACCGATGGCAAATCTCGTGCTGTATACGGGGGGACTTAAAATTTATACCGAGATGGATCCCAAGATTCAATCGATCCTCGAAGAATATTACGCAAAGACCTCGCATTTTTACACGCTTGGAGCCGAAGTTACACCGCAATCAAGTATGATCGTGCTCGATGCAGAACGCGGAGGAATCCTCGGTGTCGTTGGCGGAGTGGGAGAAAAACGCGCCAATCGAATTCAGAATTTTGCCACACAAACGCTTCGTCCCGCAGGCTCGGTGGTAAAGCCGCTGTCGGTCTATGCACCTGCCTTGGAGTATGGACATTTGCTTTGGTCTACTGTGTATGACGACGTTCCCGTCAATTTTGGAAAATATAATCTTGATCCCGAAAAGGGGAAGATCATCCAGCCCGTGGCGTGGCCCAAGAACTCTACGGGAATTTATCGAGGACTTACCAACGTCAATTATGCACTAGCGCATTCGGTCAACACGGTTACCGTGCGTGCGCTAGAAGAACTTGGGGTAGAGAATTCCTTTGAATTTCTTTACGAGTCCCTTGGAATGAAAAGCTTGATCCGAGAAGGAAGCACAGCATCGGGAAGCTATATTACCGATATGGACGTTGCGGCATTGGCGCTCGGACAGATGAATTACGGTGTGACAGTCAAGGAGATCACCGCGGCGTATTCTGTCTTTCCAACGCAGGGGATTTACCACGAGGCGCGCTCCTACGAGCAGGTAACGGATGGGCAGGGGAGTATTTTGCTGGAACGGAAATATCACGGAGAGGCGGTTCTTTCCGAGGGGAATGCCGACGTAATGAATCGTATGCTCGAAAATGTAGTACAGGAAGGAACGGCAACCTCCATCAGCCTCAAAAGTAAAATCGCTTGTGCGGGAAAAACGGGTACGACGCAGAATAATTACGACCGTTGGTATATCGGCTATACGCCAAAGGTCATCGGAGGCGTGTGGTATGGCTACGAATACCCGAAAAGCCTTTCCGGAAGCAATCAGTGCTTGAGTATCTGGGATGAGGTAATGACCGAGATTCACGAGCAAAAAGGATGGCTTGACGAGAAGCAGGAATTTCGAAGATCGGAAGAGGTGATGGAAGCCGAATACTGTGTGGATTCGGGCAAGCTGCCCACTGAGGTTTGTCAAAGAGATCCAAGAGGGAATCGGATCGAAAAAGGATATTTTGTTCGGGGGACAGAACCGACGGGCTTCTGTACCTGCCACGTGCCGGTGCTGTATGATAAAGCCGAGGGCGGAATTGCCTTTGAGGGCGAGTGCGAAAAGGCAGAATACGTCGGACTGATCAGTGTGGTGCGAAGCTTTCCTTGCGAGGTGACCGTCAGTGACGCGCAATACGTCTGGCGCGAAATCGGAAAGAATGTTTTACCGGAAACCTCGCCAACACTTCCGTTTTTTCACAATTTGCTGGGAGAAGGTGAATATTGCGGGATTTCCAAGGCTGACGCGCAATATAACCGATTTTGTCGGACGCATTTTAACTATTTTGAATGGAAGCGAAGACAGGAGGAATAGCAAAATCGGCGGCTCTTAGAGCCGCCGATTGATTTATTCTTTCACAAACTGACTTTGATAGAGCGTTGCGTAAAATCCGTTCTTTTGGAGGAGTGTGTCGTGGTTTCCTTGCTCGATCACGTTTCCGTCCTTCATCACGAGGATGACGTCGGCATCCTTGATGGTCGAGAGTCGGTGCGCTACGATAAAGCTCGTCCGTCCATGCATCATGGTAGCGAATGCCTTTTGAATACGGATCTCGGTTCGTGTATCGATCGACGAGGTCGCCTCGTCAAGGATCAGCATTTCGGGCAGACAGAGCATCACTCTGGCAATACAAAGCAGCTGTTTCTGTCCCTGCGAGAGCATTCCGCCATCTTCGGAAAGGGGCGTATCGTAGCCTTGCGGCAGTCTTCGGATAAAGCTGTGCGCGTGCGCCGCTTTTGCCGCGGCAACAATCTCTTCCTCGGTAGCATCCGGCTTTCCAAAGGCAATGTTATCGCGGATCGTTCCCTCGGAGAGCCAGGTGTCCTGCAGAACCATTCCGTACGAGGTGCGGAGCTTTTGGCGAGTATAGTTTTGAATATTCTCACCGTCAAGCAGAATTTCACCCTCATCAACGTCATAGAAGCGCATCAGAAGATTGATCAGCGTCGTTTTGCCGCACCCCGTGGGACCGACAATGGCTACGTGCTGACCTTCGACCGATTTGAAATCAAAGTTTTCAATGAGGGGACGGTCAGAGGTATAAGAGAACGAAACGTTGGAAAATTCGACGTTTCCTTTGATTTCATCCGTGGTAACGGGATTTTCTTTGTCGGGCGTTTGCGTCGGCTCTTCAATCAGTGCAAAAACCCTGGATGCGCAAGCGAGTGCGTTTTGAAGCTCGGTTACAACACCCGAAATTTCATTAAAAGGCTTAGTGTATTGTGTTGCATAGGAGAGGAAACTCGAAAGCATACCAACCGTCATCACACCCGAGCCGCCAAGACAGAGAAGTGCTCCGACAAAGGCAACGAGTGCGTAAACGAAACTGTTGACAAAGCGCGTGGAGGGATTGGTGATCGACGAGAAGAAGGTCGCGCGAAGCGAAGCATTTTCAAGCTTTTCGTTAATCTCGTCAAATTCTTTTTGTACCTCTTCCTCGCGTCCAAATGCCGCCACGACCTTCTTACCTCCAATCATTTCATCGATCAGTGAGGTCTGTTTAGCGCGGAACTCGGATTGAAGCTTGAACATAGAGAAGGTTCGCTTGGCGATAAATGCCGCTACAAAAAGCGAAAGAGGAGTGACGAGTACAACGATCAGTGCTACGGGAGGACTGATCAGGAGCATGAAGAGCAGTGTTCCGATGATCGTGATCACACCGCTGAAAAATTGCGTAAAGCCGAGAAGAAGTCCATCGGCAAATTGATCGACGTCGGTGATGATCTTGCTCACCACCTCTCCCGTAGGATGCGCGTCGATATAGGATACGGGAAATTCTTGAATACGAACGAAGGCGCGATGGCGAATGTTACGAACAATGCCGTAAGTCATACGGTTGTTGAGGACGCCCACAAGCCACTGAAGAAGTCCCGTAATCAAAATGGAAATAAGGATCGTCAGAAGAATTTTTCCGATTTTCTCAAGGTCAACGAGTCCCTTAGCGATCGCAAGATCAATGGCACGTCCCACAAGAATCGGAACGTAGAGTGTCAGTGCCACCGAGATGGCGGTGAAGAGCAGAGAAACAATAAAATGGATGCGGTAAATTTTCAGATAGCGGAGAACCGTACCAAAGGTTTTTACACTTTCCTTGAGATGAACTTTTTTCTTCATTGTTTGTCACCCCCTTCGCTGAATTGAGAGTGATAGATCTCGCGGTAAACCTCACAGGTATCGAGAAGTTCTCTGTGGATACCGAAGCCAACAAGCTCGCCGTCCTCCATTACGAGAATTTGATCTGCGTGCATGATAGAAGAGGCTCGTTGAGAAACGATGATCTTCGTTGCATCCAATTTGGCGAGAGCGGAGCGAAGAGATGCTTCGGTCGCGTAATCAAGTGCCGATGCCGAATCGTCGAGAATGAGGAATTTCGGCTCGCGCAGCAGGGCGCGGGCAATCGTTAAACGCTGACGCTGACCGCCCGAAAGATTCGCACCGTTTTGCTGAACTGGTGTGTCAAGTCCAAGTTCTTTTTCTTCCACAAAATCCTTTGCTTGCGCCATAGCGAGCGCTTGCCAGAGAGTTTCATCGTCGGCATCGGGATTCCCCCAAAGGAGGTTGGAGCGCACGGTTCCCGTAAAGAGTTGTGCCTTTTGCGGTACGATACCGAAGAGAGCGCGAAGCTCGTCCTTTTCATAGAGCGCGGTATTTTTACCGTCGATAAACACGCTTCCCTCGGTAGGAAGATAGGTACCGGGGAGCAGTTGAACAAGCGTCGATTTTCCCGAGCCCGTACTGCCGATGATACCGAGTGTTTCGCCCGCACGAAGCGAAAAGCTGACCTTGGATAACGCCTCGTCCGCACCCTCGTGATAACGGAACGAAACATTCTCAAAACAAAGTGCCGTATCCGAGCTTGCTTTTTTGGTGGAGAAATGCTTCTCCTTTTCGGTGGAAGTCATCAGAACGTCGGCAATTCTTCGTCCGCTTGCCGCGGCTTTCGTGAGGGTAATGATCAAACTTGCCAGCTTGATCAGCTCAACGAGAATTTGCGACATATAGTTATAAAGAGCAATTAGCTCACCTTGCGACAGATCTCCCGAATGGATCGAGATCGCGCCGCCGCGAATGAGAAGAATGACGGCAAGGTTGATGATCACGTAGGTCATCGGGTTCATTAGCGCAGAGATTCTGCCCGCAAAGAGCTGAATTTTGGTCAGGGCATCGTTGCGCTCGTCAAATTCTGCAATCTCGCCTTCTTCCTTGTGGAATGCTCGTACAACGCGTGTACCCTTATAATTGGAACGAACCTTTCCGACAACGCGGTCAAGACGTCCCTGCGAACGCTTGTAGATTGGAATACTGACAAGCATAATCGAGAAGACAACGGCGGCAAGCACAGGAATGACCACGGCAAAGATCAGAGCAAGTCTTGCGTGTACTGTGAACGCCATAATCATTGCGCCAAAGACGATGAAAGGGGATCGCATAAAAAGACGCAGGAACATATTGATTCCCGTCTGCACCGAGTTGATGTCGCTCGTCATTCTTGTGATGAGCGTTGACGTACCGATCTCGTCGGCAACTGGCTGAGAAAGTGCCTGAATATGAGCGAAAAGCGCGCTTCGGATTTTTGCAGAAACACCGACGGCGGTACGAGCCGCAAAGTATTGCGCGCTGATGGCACAAATCAGACCAATCACACCGAGCGCGATCATCACACCGCACATGAGGAAAATCTCTCTGTGATCTCCACCGCGAATACCGATGTCTACGATCCGAGCAACCGCCAAGGGAACGAGAAGCTCAAAGATCGCTTCTAAGCATTTGAATAAGGGTGCCAAGATCGATTCGATCCGATATCCCTTAAAAAATTTGAGTAAATATTTCAAATCCGTCCTCCAAAAACGAAAAAATGACGTTATTTTATATATTATAATATAAAACAAAAAATTTTTCAACCTTTTTTCAAAAAACTATTGCATTTTGAAAAAAAGTGTGATATAATAGTCACCGTTGCGGAGGCATAGCTCAGCTGGTTAGAGTGCATGCTTGACATGCATGAGGTCACTGGTTCGATTCCAGTTGTCTCCACCAAAAAATAAGCAACCCAGTCGGGTTGCTTATTTTTTATCCAATCCGAAGGATTGGTATGTAATCAACGGGCAAAGCCCGTTGGATGTAATCTGCGCCTCGCGCAGTATGGCATCACGCGTTAGCGTGTATTCTCCCGCCTTCGGATTGATCACATACACGGCGTTGCCGTGATTACATACGCGACTTCGTCGCAATGACATTCCGCAACAAGTTGCGGATTTCATACACCCCTTCGGGCTGATTGGGACGCGAAAGGAACAAACTATGGCAAAAAATCTTCTACTTGAATATTCCGAAGAACTTGCGACTAAATGTGAATTGTTGTGCAAATCCATAAGCGGTAACGCCAATACCCTTTTTCAGCTTCGTAAATCCTCGTCAAGCGTATTTGCTAATATTACCGAAGCTCAATATCCGCAAAGTCTTGCCGATATGCTTTCTAAATTCAAGATTGCAAGAAAAGAGTGTGCTGAAACAGAAAGTTGGCTAAAATTACTGTATAATACAAAAGTGATTGACGAAGCAAATTTCAAAACTTACCGCAACCTCTGTGGAAGAATACAGAGAATGCTCATTTCATCGTGCATCACAATAGAAAAGAAAATTGATAATAAATAAAAACAACCAATACTTGATGGGTATTCTCGAATTATGATTTCAAATCAAGAAATAAGTATGGTATAATATAATAAAAAACACCAAGGAGATTACATTATGGCTACTTTTTCTGAAATATTCAAAGCATTACGCAAAGATAAACAACTGACACAGGAGCAGATTGCTGAAATTTTTGGAGTTTCTCCGCAAGCGATCAGTCGTTGGGAAAATGCAGTCTCTTATCCGGATATCACACAACTACCCAATATAGCAGCATATTTTGAAACGACTGTTGATGATTTACTTGGCATAAAGAAAACCGTTAAAAAGCAAAAAATAATATATTTTCAATTCAGATGGCAAGAGAATGCCAATGCAATTAATGAATATTTAGAGGACGGGTGGATGGTTAAAGAAATGCACACACATCCTCTTACAGACGGACAGCATCCCGAAGGTGTGGTACTAATAGAGAAAACAATATTAAATTAATGCGGCATCTTTTTGTCAAAACACCTTAAAAAAGGAGCAAAAACAATGGAAATTCTTGAAGCGATATTTTCAATGTTTGGCGATTCAATATTTTATAAGTTTTTTAAACGAATGGAAAGGCGCAGGTCCAAAAAGAAGCGTTTCAAATGAGTCGCTTCTTTTTTTCTTTTTTGAAAATTAGCAGTGAATTCGTCACAACGAGCAAAAATAAGTATATGCTAAGCGCAAGGGTGATCTGAACGGTGAGAGATATAGGGGATCGAACCGAGATCTTTGCCAAGGAAATCAAACAACGGACAGAAGCAGTTGATGCAACGATGCAAAAGAGCGGCTTTGCAATCCAACGGATGGGATGCGGCTTGATCTTTGTGACAGATAGCAGTCGCGCGATGCTGAGCGTGGCATTGACGATCTCGGTAAAATACACCGTAACGATATATCCCGTAATTCCAAGCGCGGGGAGGAGCATCCACACGAGGATGACCGAGAGCATCGCATCGGCAATATTCACTCCCATACAGTATATCTGTTCTCCAAGACCCTTTAGAATCGAATCCACTGAGGTATCAAGGTACATCACGGGGACGAGCGGAGCGATCATTAAAATAAACTTTCCAGCTCCTACCTCTGGATAGATCACATCGGAAAGCTCTCGCGAGAAGCAGAGCAGGATCCCTGCCGTTCCAATGGCAAACATCAGCACCGATGAGAAAACACGTTCAACGATCCTCTCGATCCGTGTCGTGTCCTCCATTGCCTTTGCTTGTGCAATTTCAGGAACGAGAAGTCCCGCAAAAGAGCCCGAAATTGCCGCAGGAAAGAGCACAAGTGGGAAAACCATACTGTGAACGATTCCGTAAGCGGCAAGCGAACGCTCCCGTGAAGCGCCGCTTCGTTCGAGTCCCCAAGGAATGAGAAGATGCTCAATCGTTACGAGCGCCGAACGGACGTAGGCACTCAGAGCGACGGGAATTGCGGTGGAAAGAAGCGTCTTTCGCATTGCCCGACCTTCGCACGTGCTGATTTTTTCTCGCGTTTGCACGCCTTTTTCCATGAAATAAAGAGCGGCTTGAAGCAAAAGAGAAATCCCCTCCGAGGCAACGGCACCGAGCGCAATCGAAAGGCAGGCGCTTTCTACGTCCTTTGCGCCCAATATGCTAAAGAAAAAGATGCACCCGAAAATCCGAACGGCTTGCCCTAAGATCACCACTGATGCGTTTTTATATACGCGCCGAACGGCAATAAAATAACCGCTGAGAACCGAAGAAAGTGCCAGCGGAACAAGGGTCATCGCCATTGCTTGTAACGGTTTTACGGTACGATTGTCGTGTAGAATCTTTGTTCCGATCATCGGAGCAAAGAAGAAGAGGATGATCGTCGCGCCAAGGCTGAAGCAGAGCGCATAGACAATGCATTTTTTTACGGTACAACGAACGGCAGGTGTTTTCTTTCCTTGTTCATCGGACACCTCGGCAACGATTTTTGTGGTGGCAAGTCCGATTCCTGAGGTCGCTACAGTGACGGCAAATCCGTAAACAGTGGAAATGAGCGTGAATATACCCATCGCGACGGCGCCGATCTTATTGGAAAGATAGACGTTAAAGCTAACAGAAATGGCACGAACGAGAAGCGAAACGACCGTAACGATCAGTCCGCTGACTACAAATTTTTTTAATCGGCTCATAAAAAATCCCTTCGATCTTTTTGTAAAACTATATGTGACAGAAAAAAGGAATAGACGGTGTTTGTGAAAAATTACAGAAGAGAGGGACAGAATATACAAAAAATAAGGGGAGGTGATTTTTAAAAAATATTGATTTTGCCAAAAATATGCGGACGTCTTGAAATCTTCAAAAAAATTCTTGACAAGAAGAAAAAGAGGTATTATCATATAAATACTCAATTTAAAAACTCTTATACGAAACGAGGAGGAATAAATGAAATACGTATGTGAGCTTTGTGGATATGTGTATGATCCCGTACTCGGAGATCCCGACAACGGAATTGAGGCAGAAACCGATTTTGAGGATATTCCCGAAGATTGGGTTTGCCCGCTGTGCGGTGCAACCAAGGAGGATTTTGAGGCGCAAAACGATAGCGACGAATAACTCCTTACTTTAATGTTCACGAATAACGAAAGGCGTTGGAAACATTCTAATGCCTTTTTTGATTTGTCTTGACAAAAAGGGTGAAAAAATGCTATACTATATCATGGATAAAAGTGAAAAAACGAGTCTTTTGGAGGCTTTTTATGAAAAAAATGTTAGTCATTGACGGAAACAGCATTCTCAACCGTGCCTTTTACGGAATTCGACTTCTGACCAATAAGGACGGACTTTATACCAACGCAATTTACGGAATGGTGACGATGATTTCACGACACGTTGAAACGCTTTCTCCCGATTATTGCGCGGTGGCGTTTGACCTTAAGGCACCAACCTTTAGGCATAAAATGTATGATGGATATAAAGCGAACCGAAAGGGAATGCCCGAAGAGCTTGCCGTTCAGCTTCCGTACGCCAAGGAATGTATGGCGGCACTCGGAATGACGGTCGTTACTTGCGAGGGATACGAGGCGGACGATATTCTCGGTACGCTTGCCGATACAATGAGCAGGAAGGACATCGAGGTATACGTTTTGACGGGAGATCGAGATTCCTTACAGTTGATTGATGACCATATTTCTGTATTGCTCGCAAAAACAAAAGAAACACTTCTGATGAATAGCGAGGCGTTTCAAAATCAATACGGAATTACTCCCGATTGCTTTGTCGACGTCAAGGCGCTGATGGGTGACTCTTCGGACAATATTCCGGGTGTTGCGGGTATTGGAGAAAAGACGGCGCTTAAACTGATCGCGGAGCATCGAAGTGTGGCAAAGCTTTATGAAAATTTAGAGAACGCAGGACTTTCGGACGGACTGAAGAAAAAGCTGGAAACAGGTCGTGAGATGGCAGATCTTTCCAGAAAACTTGCAGAAATTTGCCGCAGTGCTCCCATCTCGACAGAGGCGGAAGACTATGTGTATGGCGGTCCTCTTGCGTCGGAGTTGAAGGCGCTCTTTGTAAAGCTGGAATTTACAGCGCTTATTAAAAAATTCGGCTTGGATCACGTAGATGTTTCCTCAAGCGACACCCAAGAAACGAAACCGGAGATTCCTGCGGTCAACGTGCAGGGAACTTGCGCCCTGTGTGAGCTTTCCGGAGAGCTTCTTTCCGTTTCTCTTGCAGAAAACGTGCTTTCGATCTTTGACGGCACGCGTGTTTGTGAGGTAGCGCTGAGCGAGGAAAACGGGGAAAAGATTCAGACGCTCTTGAATGATAGAAAAGTGCTTTGCTATGATTCCAAGCGCTTATATACGGAGCTGAAGCAAAAAAATATTTTGCTGTCGCGTCCCGTGTTTGACTGTATGCTTGCGGCGTACGTTCTTGATTCCAACCGTGCATCCAAATCGCTTGAGGAGCTTTCGGTACGTTATCTGGGCGAATCCTTACAAGAGGGCGAATCGGTAAGCGTATTGGTTTGGAAGCTCTCTGCGGTCTTAAAAAAGGAGATCGATGAGAACGGATTTTCGGATCTTTTGTGGAACATCGAGCTTCCTCTTGCGTTTGTGCTTGCGGAAATGGAAGCAGAAGGATTTTGCATTGATCGGCAGGGAATCGAAGCTTACGGAGAAACGCTTTCCGAGGCGGCAAAGATTCTTCAGGAAAGAATTTACAGCTACGCGGGAGAAGAGTTTAACATTTCCTCACCGAAACAGCTTGGCGAGGTGCTTTTCGAAAAAATGGCTTTGCCGAAATCTCGTAAGACCAAAACGGGATATTCCACCGATGCGGAAACTTTGCAAAAGCTGATTTCTCGTCATCCGATTATTGAGGATATTCTTGAATATCGCCAAGTAACCAAGCTCAAATCGACCTATGCCGACGGACTTTCCAAGGCAGCGGATGCTTCGGGGCGTGTGCACAGTATTCTCAATCAGACGGGAACGGCAACGGGACGTCTGTCTTCGTCTGAGCCGAATCTGCAGAATATTCCCATACGCACCGAGCTTGGACGCCAATTTCGACGTTTCTTTATTCCAAAAAACGAGAACTACGTTCTGATCGATGCCGACTATTCCCAGATCGAGCTTCGCCTTCTGGCGCATATTTCGGGAGATCGGAATATGATCGACGCCTTCCTTTCGGGGGAGGATATTCACACGATGACGGCGGCAAAGGTGTTTGGCGTTTATCCCGAGTTGGTTACGTCAGATCTGCGTAAAAAAGCAAAAGCCGTCAATTTCGGTATTCTTTACGGAATCGGAGAATATTCGCTTTCCGAGGATCTTGGAATTTCCAGAGCACAGGCAAAGGAGTATATCGAAAGCTATTTCACGCAATTCGGAGGCATTCGTTCCTATCTTGACAGCGTTCGCGAGGAAGCCAAACGAGATGGCTTCGTAACGACCTTTTTCGGGCGCAGAAGATATATTCCCGAGCTTGCTTCTTCCAATAAAAATCTTCAGCATTTCGGTGAACGTATCGCTATGAACAGCCCGATTCAGGGAACTGCGGCGGACGTGATCAAAATTGCGATGATTCGCGTTGCGAACGAACTGAAGGAAAAGGGACTGGATGCCAAATTGATTTTGCAGGTACACGACGAATTGATCTTGGAGGCGCATAGAGATTGTGCTGAAGAAGCAAGAAACCTTCTTGTGTCTTGTATGGAGGGGGCGGCAACACTTTCCGTACCGTTATCGGTCGAAGCTGCTATTGGAAATGATTGGTTTGAAGCAAAGAATTAACGTGTGGAACTGAAGGAAATATTTTTCTGAAAAATATTGTGAAAAAATCGCAAAAAATATAGACATTTTTTATATTTTATAGTATAATGATATATGATTATAGGTAAAAAGGACAAAAATGTGTCGAATAAGACAAAAATCCCCTCTTTTGCCGAGTTTTTCTTCTAAAAAGGAGCCTCACAATGCAGATTAAAAAAATTGCGGAATTGTTAAATGCAGAAATTCTTTGCGGAGCAGATCGCGTGGACAGCGTGGCAAATTCTGCTTTTGCTTGTGATATGATGAGTGACGTTCTTGCATTTGTCAGAGATCAGGGTGTACTGCTGACAGGGCTTTGTAATCCTCAGGTCGTTCGTACGGCTGTGATGATGGATATGAAATGCATTGTGTTTGTTCGCGGAAAAAGACCGACCGAAGAAGTTGTTCGCTTGGCGGACGAAAGCGGCATCGTTGTGATGGCAACCGAGGAAAGAATGTACGCATCTTGCGGTGTTCTCTACGCGAATGGTTTGCCGGGAGGAGAGATCGCAAATGGATAAGGTTAATTTTCATTTTGAGATCGATGGAGAGAACTTTACCTCTGCGGGAGAAGCCTCGGTGCGCATCAAAAAGATGCTTCGAGAGATGGGATTTACTCCCGAGATTATTCGCCGCGTTTCGGTGGCAATGTACGAAGGCGAGATCAATATGGTGATTCATGCCAACGGTGGAGAAGCTGATGTAAACGTCTTTTGCGATCGAATAGAGATTATTCTTGCCGACCGTGGCCCGGGCATCCCGAATATTGACCTTGCAATGCAAGAGGGGTATTCCACCGCACCAGACAATATCCGATCGCTTGGCTTTGGTGCAGGTATGGGACTGCCGAATATGAAGCGATATACTGATGATATGAAAATAGAATCCGAGGTAGGAAAGGGAACGACAATTGTGATGACAGTAAATGTGTAACCCCTTTTTCTAACGGAAAACAATTAGAAAAGAGGTAGCAAATGTCACACAATAAGCATTCTGTTACACTGGATATTTCAAGATGTAAGGGTTGTACGAACTGCATCAAACGCTGTCCAACCGAAGCAATTCGTGTCCGCGACGGTCATGCGATTATTAAGGAAGACCATTGCATCGACTGCGGCGAATGTATTCGCCTTTGCCCGTATCAAGCGAAGAAAGCTACATACGACCGTTTGGAGGATTTCTCTAACTACAAATTTAAAATCGCGATTCCCGCACCTGCCTTGTACGGTCAGTTTGAGGAGCTTGATGACGTTGACGAGATTTTGACGGCATTGCTTGCTTGTGGCTTTGATGCTGTGTTTGAGGTATCGCGCGCGGCGGAATTAATTACCGAATATACGCGCCGCTATATGAAGCGCGAGGATCTGCCGAAGCCGATCATAAGTTCGGCGTGTCCCGCTATCGTGCGCTTGATTTCCTTGAGATTTCCTTACTTAGTGGATCATCTGCTTCCGATTATGCCGCCGATTGAATATGCGGCTCGTCTGGCGAGAGAAGAGGTGCTGAAAACGCATTCGGAGCTGAAAGACGAAGATGTTTGTGTTCTTTTCGTTTCTCCGTGTCCTGCAAAGGTCAGCTATGTGAGAAATCCCCTTGGCGTAAAACAAAGCGCAGTGACAGGTGCTGTGGCGATCAGTGATCTTTACTTTAAGATTCGTGCCAAACGAAAAGAAATCAAGGATATTGCTCCGTTATCGCAGACGGGAATTATTGGGTTGAATTGGGCAGGCTCGGGCGGAGAAGCAACTTCGCTTCTGACCGATAAATATTTGGCGGCAGATGGAATTGAGAACTGCATTCACGTGCTGGATGAGATCGAGCACGGAACGCTTCACGATCTTGAATTCGTTGAACTGAACGCCTGCATCGGCGGCTGTGTCGGCGGTGCTTTGAACGTAGAAAATCCCTTTATTGCAAAAGCACGGCTTCGATCTCTTCGTAAATATCTTCCAATTTCGCGCAATCGTGTCAAGGAGCTTGATGCGATTCCCGAGGACATCTTTTTGACCGAGACAATGGATCGCAGTACGACAATGCGTTTGGCTGACGACCGAATGACGGCAATTGCAAAGATGGCGAAGATTGAATTGATTTATAAGGATCTGCCTCATTTGGATTGCGGCTCTTGCGGCGCGCCAAACTGTCACGCATTGGCAGAGGACATTGTCAAAGGAGATGCCGAGCGGCAGGATTGCTTGATTCAGCTTCGTGAACATTACGAGAAGGATAACAAATAAAATACGCAAGGAGAAACGGCAATATGACGGTCAAGGAATTGGCAAATGCGTTTGATTATGAAATTCTTTGTTTGCCCGATGAAGCAAGAGAGATCCGAGGCGGATATGCGGGCGATCTTTTGAGCTGGGTCATGGGAAAGCTTGACGCCGACAGCGCATGGGTAACTATTATGTCGAACGTCAATATCATCGCGGTAGCGACCTTGACTGATCCGTCCTGCATCATTCTTTCCGAAGGAGTTTCTCCCGATGAGGGGGTGCTTGCTCGCGCAGAGCAACAGGGAATCAATCTTCTGTCCGCCAAAAAAACGACCTTTGAGGTCTGTGCGGACCTTGCGTCGATGCTATGACTCCTTATTATTACGATCTGCACGTTCATTCGTGTCTGTCGCCTTGTGCAGATGACGATATGACCCCCAATAATATCGCGGGAATGGCAGCGCTCAAGGGATTACAGCTTCTTGCGCTAACCGATCACAATTCCTGCAAAAACTGTCCCGCCTTTTTTGAGGCGTGTCGCAGGCAAGGAATTGTGCCGATTGCGGGAATGGAGCTTTCCACAGCAGAGGACATTCACTTGATTTGCTTGTTTGAGAATTTAGAGCAGGCAATGACTTTTGATGAAGTGATCGAACATCATCGGATGCAGCTTCCCAATCGCCCCGAAATCTTCGGGAATCAATTGATCCTTGACGGAGAGGATGAGCCGATCGGCATAGAAGAAATTTTGCTGATTTCCGCTACCGATCTTCCCATCGAGGAGGCGATCAATTTAGCAAGAGCTTATGGGGCGCATGTACATCCGGCACATATTGATCGAGAATCGAATGGAATTGTCGCAATTCTCGGAGATATCCCCGAAGAATACGGTTTTTCCGCTTTTGAATTAAAGGAAGCGGAAAAGTTGGAAGAATCATTGGCTCGCTTGCCTCAAATTCGGAAGGAAGCGATTCTCGTTTCCTCCGATGCGCATAGGCTTTGGGAGATCAATGAAGCAGAGCATAGTATTTTTCTTGAGGACGAGCCCTATAGCTCGGCACTCGTACGGCATCGGTTTTTTGAATATCTGACCGATCTTGCCAATTACTAATGGATTTATTTAAAATAAATAAATTAAAATAAATACGGAGGATTTTTTTCAACATGAAAAAGAATTTGACCACAGTAATGTTCCGTGGTACGAAAGAACAAGAAGAGCAGCTTTACGCTGTGATCGAAAAGTACCGCGAAACCCCCGGAGCATTGATGCCGATTCTTCAGGAAGCTCAGGAAATCTACGGATATCTGCCGATCGAAGTTCAGCGTATGATCGCTCTTCGTATGGGAATTTCCATGGAGGAAGTCTACGGCGTAGCTACCTTCTATTCCCAGTTTGTTCTCAACCCCAAGGGTGAGATCGCAATCGCTGTTTGTCTGGGTACCGCTTGCTACGTTAAGGGAAGCGGCGAGATCTTGGATAAGATCACGCAGATTCTTGGACTGCCCGCAGGCTCGACCACGTCGGACGGAAAGTACTCGCTTGAGGCAACCCGTTGCATCGGAGCGTGCGGACTTGCTCCCGTTCTGACCATTAACAATGAGGTATACGGAAGACTCGTTCCTTCGGATATGGAAGGAATTCTTGCCAAGTATAAATAAGCTTCACCTATGAAGGAATTATCTTTAAATATTCTTGACGTTGCCAAGAATTCGGTAACGGCAGGTGCTTCGCTGGTTCAAATCAGCCTTCTTACCGATGCGTCGGGTTGGATGACCTTGACGATCGCGGATGATGGCTGCGGAATGAGCAAGGAAACTCTGCAAAACGTAACCGATCCCTTCTATACCACGAGAACCACTCGCAAGGTGGGACTTGGTTTGCCGCTTCTCAAGCTTGCTACGGAGCAGACGGGAGGATCCCTCCACATCGAATCCTCGCAAGAGCAGGGAAGCAGCGGAACTACGCTTGTAGCACGGTTTGATACGACGAGTATCGACTGTATGCCCGTGGGGGATATTATTTCCACGATTTGTATTCTGATTGCGGGAAGTCCCGAGATCGATTTTGAGTTTTCCGACGTCACACCGACGCGAGAGGTTTCTTTGAAAACGAAAGAGCTTCGCGAGGTGCTTGGCGGGGAGATTTCTCTGGCGGAACCCGAAATTCAAGGCTGGATGAGAGAATATTTACAGGAACAATACACTTCTGAAGCATAAAAATCAGTTTTAAATTTGATAAAATATAGGGAGGAATTCACACTATGAAATCTTTGGCAGAGCTTGCTGCAATCAGAGAAAAGATGCAGAGCAAGGTTGCCCTTCGCGAAGGAGAGGCTTCTTTGAGAGTTGTTGTCGGTATGGCTACCTGCGGAATCGCGGCAGGTGCAAGACCCGTACTGAACGCATTCGTAGACGGAGTTAACAACGCAAATCTGACCGATAAGGTTACGGTAACGCAGACCGGTTGTATCGGTATTTGTCAGTACGAGCCCGTTGTCGAGGTCTTTGAAGAGGGTAAGGACAAGGTTACTTACGTTAAGCTCGACGCACAGAAGGCAGCTGAAATCGTTGAAAAGCATCTCAAGGGCGGTAACGTCGTTACCGAGTACACCATCGGTGCTTATAAGAAAGACTGAATCTTAGGAAAGGAAAGAAAAAACTATGATTAGATCACACGTTTTGATTTGTGGCGGTACGGGTTGTACTTCTTCCAACAGTCTGAAGATTCAGGAAGCAATGAACAACGAGCTGACCGCGATGGGTCTGGAAAACGAAGTCAAGGTTGTCGTTACGGGCTGCTTTGGTCTTTGTGCCCTTGGACCGATTATGATCGTATATCCTGAAGGAACGTTCTACAGCAACGTAACGATTGCTGACGTTCACGAGATCGTTGAGGAGCACCTCCTCAAGGGTCGTCCTGTAGAAAGACTTGTATATCACGAGGAGAATGAGAGCAAGCATCATGCTACCTCGCTTTCCGAAACGACTTTCTACAAGAAGCAGAAGAGAATTGCACTGCGTAACTGCGGTGTTATTAACCCCGAGAACATTGACGAGTATATCGCAATGGACGGTTATCAGGCGCTCGGTAAGGTTCTGACCGAAATGACGCCCGATGACGTAATTCAGACCATTCTCGATTCCGGACTTCGCGGACGCGGAGGCGGCGGATTCCCCACGGGTCTGAAGTGGAAGTTCGCTTCGGGTAACCGCGGCGGCATTAAGAAGTTCGTTGCTTGTAACGCAGACGAGGGTGACCCCGGTGCATTTATGGACCGTTCGATTCTCGAGGGCGACCCCCACGCAGTTCTCGAGGCAATGGCAATCGCAGGTTATGCGATCGGTGCTGACGAGGGTTACATTTACGTTCGTGCTGAATACCCGATTGCAATCAAGAGATTGGAGATCGCAATCAAGCAGGCTCGTGAGTATGGTCTGCTCGGCACCGATATCTTCGGAACCGGATTTAACTTTGACATTCAGCTTCGCTTTGGTGCTGGTGCATTCGTTTGTGGTGAGGAAACCGCTCTGATGACCTCGATCGAGGGTAACCGTGGCGAGCCTCGTCCCCGTCCTCCGTTCCCCGCAGTGAAGGGTCTGTTCGGTCAGCCGACCGTCCTCAATAACGTAGAAACCTACGCAAATATTTGCCAGATCATTCTGAATGGTGCCGACTGGTTTAAGACCATGGGTACCGAAAAGTCCAAGGGTACGAAGGTATTCGCACTCGGCGGTAAGATCACCAACACCGGACTTGTTGAGGTTCCTATGGGAACGACGCTTCGTGAGGTTATCGAGGAGATCGGTGGCGGTATCCCGAACGGCAAGAAGTTTAAGGCTGCTCAGACGGGTGGTCCTTCGGGCGGATGTATCCCCGCTTCCTTGATCGATACTCCTATCGACTATGACAACCTGATCGCGATCGGATCGATGATGGGTTCGGGTGGACTTATCGTTATGGACGAAGACACCTGTATGGTTGACTTGGCTCGCTTCTTCCTTGACTTTACGGTAGACGAGTCCTGCGGTAAGTGCACGCCCTGCCGTGTCGGTACCAGAAGACTTCTCGAAATCCTCGATAAGATCATCGCAGGTAACGGCGAACTGGAAGACCTCGACCGTATGGAAGAGCTCGCAAACTACATCAAGAGCGCATCGCTCTGTGGACTTGGACAGACGGCTCCGAACCCTGTTCTCTCTACGATCCGTTACTTCAGAGATGAGTACGTTACGCATATCGTTGACAAGAAGTGTCCTGCCGGCGTATGTAAGAACCTGCTCCAGTTCAAGATTGACCTTGATAAGTGTATCGGATGCGGTATGTGTGCAAAGAACTGCCCCGCAGACGCGATTATTAGAACCGATTACATTGCTCCCGGTCACAAGCTCGCATCCTTTGAGATTGATCCCAAGAAGTGTGTCAAGTGCGGCGCTTGTATGGAAAAATGTAAGCCCCATGCAATTTACAAGGACTAAGAAAGGAGAATTGTGGACATGGAAACTATTAACGTTAAAATTAACGGCGTAGATTATGCTGTGCCGAAGGGATCCACGGTTCTTGAGGCTGCCAGAGCAGCTAAGATTGAGATTCCTACGCTGTGTTACTTGAAGGACATCAACGAGATCGGCGCTTGCCGTCTCTGCCTTGTCGAGGTATCTGAGGGAGGCCGTCCTTTCCGTATGGTAACGGCTTGCGTATATCCCGTATCCGAGGGAATGGTTGTTTTGACCAACACCCCCAAGATCAATAAGTCGAGAAAGACGAACCTTGAGCTCCTGCTCTCGAACCACGACCGCAAGTGTCTGTCCTGCGTACGCAGCACGACCTGTGAGCTCCAGAAACTCTGTAACGAGTACGGAGTGGACGAGGAAGCATTCATGGGAACGAAGAATGAGTACAAGATCGACAAGTCGACTCCCATTATTCGTGACAACAACAAGTGTATCCTTTGCCGCCGTTGCGTTGCCGCTTGTAAGAACGTACAGGAAATCGGCGTCATCGGTGCAAACGACAGAGGATTTGATACCCACATCGGATCGATCTTTGAAAAGTCGCTCAGCGAAACGAGCTGTATCAACTGCGGACAGTGTATCGTTGCTTGTCCCGTTGGCGCACTCTATGAGAGAGACGATACCGATCAGATTCTTGATGCGATCGCAGATCCTAACAAGCACGTTCTCATCTGTACCGCTCCTTCGGTTCGTGCACAGATCGGCGAGTGCTTCGGCTTTGAGCCCGGTACCGATTGCGAAGGCAAGATGGTTGCAGCGCTCAAGCGCCTCGGATTTGACGGCGTATACGATATGAACCTGACCGCTGACCTGACCATTATGGAAGAAGCAACCGAGTTCCTTGGCAGAGTCAACAATGGCGGTGTTCTGCCTATGATCACCTCTTGCTCGCCCGGTTGGATCAAGTACTGCGAGCATTACTATCCCGAGTTCACCGAGAACCTTTCTACCTGTAAGTCTCCTCAGCAGATGTTCGGCGCAATCGCAAAGACCTACCTCGCTGAAAAGATGGGCTGGAAGGCAGAGGATATCTTCTTCGTTTCTGCAATTCCTTGTACCGCAAAGAAGTTCGAGGTTGCAAGACCCGGACAGTCGGCAGCAGGTGTTCCCGACGTTGACGTCGCAGTAACCACCCGCGAGGTTGGCAGAATGATTCAGAAGGCAGGTATCGACTTCAAGGCACTCAACGACGAGGCATTTGACGATCCGTTCGCATTCGGAAGTGGAGCAGGCGCAATCTTTGGTGCTACCGGCGGTGTTATGGAGGCTGCTCTCCGTACGGCTGCTGAAGTGATCGAAGGTAAGCCTCTCGAAAAGCTCGACTTTACCGAGGTTCGTGGCGTTGAAGGCGTAAAGACGGCTTCCTACAAGCTCGGCGATCTGACGCTCAACGTTGCAGTTGCTTCGGGCACGGCAAACGCAAAGAAGGTTCTCGAGGCTGTAAAGGCAGGAGAACTTGACGTTCAGTTCATCGAGATTATGGCTTGTCCCGGCGGATGTGTCAATGGCGGTGGTCAGCCCATTCAGCCTGCAGCTGTCAGAGAAACGATTGACCTTAAGACGGTCAGAGCCGCTGTTCTCTACAACGATGACGTAACCTGTGACGTTCGTAAGTCGCACGAGAACTCCGCGGTTAAGAAGCTGTATGACGAATTCCTTGGCGAGCCTAACAGCCACAAGGCACATGAGCTTCTTCATACCCACTACGTAAAGCGCGGTCTCTAAAAAATAATTTCTAATAAAAACTGCAAGGATTCTTCGGAATCCTTGCGGTCATAAAATTCAAAAAGGAGATCAGAAAATGAAAAACAAAAAGTTGATTATTTACGCAGCGATCGCAGCTGCAGCTGTTGCAACGATTACCACCATCATCGTTCTTGCAGTTCATCACAAAAAGAAGAAAAAGCTTGCTGAAGAAGAATTCGACTTCTTTGAGGAGCTTGAGGATGCTGCAGAAGAAGCAGCAGAGCTTGCTGAATAAACAATAAAAGCCTCTCGTAAAACGAGAGGCTTTTTCTTGCTTCAAAAAGATAAAAGAGAAGACGCCAAAGAGATTTGCATCTCTTTGGCGTCGATTTTGTTTGAATTACTTGAGAGCAGCCTGAGCAGCAGCCAAACGTGCGATCGGCACACGGAAGGGCGAGCAGGATACGTAGTCAAGTCCGAGCGAGTGGCAGAACTCAACAGAGGAAGGATCTCCGCCGTGCTCACCGCAGATACCTACGTGGAGGTTCTTGTTTGCGGGCTTACCGAGCTTGAGAGCCATATCCATCAGCTTGCCAACACCGTTCTGGTCGAGCTTTGCGAAAGGATCGTTCTCGAAGATCTTTGCATCGTAGTAAGCGTTGAGGAACTTACCTGCGTCGTCACGAGAGAAGCCGAAGGTCATCTGAGTGAGGTCGTTCGTACCGAAGCAGAAGAAGTCTGCGTTGGCAGCGATCTCGTCAGCGGTCAGACAAGCTCTGGGAATCTCGATCATGGTACCAACCTCGTAGTCAAGCTCAACGCCTGCAGCAGCAAGCTCAGCGTCAGCGGTTGCAACAACAACAGCCTTCACGTACTTCAGCTCCTTTACGTCGCCAACCAGAGGAATCATGATCTCGGGCTGAACCTTCCATTCGGGATGAGCCTTCTGGGTGTTGATTGCAGCGCGGATTACTGCAGTGGTCTGCATCTTAGCGATTTCGGGGTAGGTGACTGCCAGACGGCATCCACGGTGACCCATCATCGGGTTGAACTCGTGCAGCGATGCGATGATCGACTTGATGTCCTCAACGGTCTTACCCTGAGCGGCTGCGAGAGCAGCGATGTCTTCCTCAGTGGTAGGAACGAACTCGTGGAGGGGGGGATCCAGGAAACGGATACATACGGGAGTTCCCTCGAGAGCCTCGTAGAGAGCCTCGAAGTCGCTCTGCTGGTAGGGAAGAATCTTTGCAAGAGCAACTTCTCTCTCCTCAGCAGTGTCAGCACAGATCATCTCACGGAATGCTGCGATTCTGTTTGCCTCAAAGAACATATGCTCGGTACGGCAAAGACCAATACCTTCTGCACCAAGTTCACGCGCCTTTTTAGCATCGGCAGGGGTGTCTGCGTTAGTACGGACCTTCA
>JAGBSP010000026.1 GCA_017631855.1 Clostridia bacterium
GTGGAAATCTCTGCGACAGGGCACACGGCAAGCGAATGGATGATTGATGCTGAAGCGACATACGAATCAGACGGAAGCAAACACAAGGAATGTACCGTATGTGGAGAAACGCTAGAAACCTCAATCATTCCGATGCTGAAGCACTCTTATGTATCTGTTGTTACCGCACCGACTTGTACAGAGCGTGGTTATACCACTCATACTTGTAGCGATTGTGGAAACAGCTATGTGGATGACTATGTGCCTGCCGAAGGACACAGTTATGGTAAATGGGAAGCAATACTTGATCCTACTTGTACTGCTAAGGGAACAGACCGCAGAGATTGTGATAACTGCGACCACTACGAAACCCGTGAAGTTGCAGCTCTTGGACACGATATAGTTCATCACAACGCGCAAGTCGTTACTTGTACGGTTATCGGATGGGATGCATACGATACTTGTACGAGATGTGATTACACGACCTATGTAGAAATCCCTGCAACAGGTCACACCGCAAGCGATTGGATGATTGATGCGGAAGCAACGTATGAAGCAGACGGAAGCAAACACAAGGAATGTACCGTATGTGGAGAAACGCTTGAAACCTCAATTATTCCGATGCTGAAGCATTCTTATGTATCTGTTGTTACCGCACCTACTTGTACAGAGCAGGGTTATACCACCCATACTTGTAGCGATTGTGGTGATAGCTACATTGATGATTATGTGGAAGCTGTTGGACATCATTTTGGCGAATGGGTAACAATTATCGCTCAAAATTGCATAATTGGCGGTCAGGAACGCAGAGATTGTGATAACTGCGACCATTACGAAAATCGCGACGTGGATGCCCTTGGACATGATATAGTATCGAATCCAGAGCATTCTGCTACCTGTACGGAAATTGGATGGAATGCATATGAAACTTGTTTGCGATGCGATCATACAACTTACGTAGAAATTCCTGCGACAGGACATTTCTACAGTGAGTGGATAGAAACTACAGCACCTACTTGCACGGAGAATGGCAAAAAGGCAAAGGAATGCTCGGTATGTTACAACATCGTAACAGAGGTTGTAGATAAGCTTGGTCACGATGAAGTAAATCATGATGCTAGGGCAGCTTCTTGTGATCAAATCGGATGGAATGCATACGTAACCTGCTCAAGATGCGATTACACAACTTATGTTGAAATTCCTATGCTCACACACAGTTTTGGAGAGTGGACAGAAACTCTTGCTCCTACCTGTACAGAAACAGGAACTGAGCAAAGAGCTTGTACTAATTGTAGCCATAGCGAAACTCGTGATATTTCCGCATTGAATCACGACCGTATCGCACACGAAGCACAGGATGCTACGTGTACCGAGGTTGGTTGGAACGCTTATGTAAGCTGTTCCCGTTGTAATTACTCTACATACGTTGAAATTCCTTCAAAGGGCGGTCACGTGTTTGGAGCGTGGGTTCAGACGATAGCACCCGGAAGCGCTACTATGGGACAAGAGCGTAGGGATTGCGATAGATGCGATTACTATGAAACTAAAGATATCGAAGCACTTGGCTATTTGCAAACTTTCATTGATGCTGTGGCAGATCTTTCGAAGGAGCAATCCACAGAAATAACATACAATGAGATTTACACAGCGTTGCAACTTTACGCAAAATTGACGGATGAAGAAAAGCAAGATGCCAAGGAATCCTTCCTTGTCCTTCAAACGGCAATAGAGTCGTATAATGCAAAAGCAATGGTTGCAAATGACGAAATGGAAAAGGCAACCGAGGTTGCGTTTGTTCCGATTTCAGCAAGTTTCGCATTTTTGGCAGCTCTTTGGTTCTTGCTCAAAAAGAAATTTTGGATTTCATAAGGAGGTATAGATTATGAAAAAAATAGCAATAGTTCTCATCGTATTGTCTATGCTCCTTATGTGTATGACGGCGTGTTCGGGATCAGGAGATCCCGAACCAACGCCAACTCTTACACCAACTCAAACGCCACCACCGGACGACACAAATCCTCCGATAACACCAACCATTTACGATTTGCTTGACTCTTTGGTAGACAAGGATTATTCGACTATCGAAATTGATATTGTAACAACAACAGGTTTTGCTGAACTGTACTCCAACTACGTTCTAACACAAAGCAACGTAGTTTACAGTATCGAAAAGTTAAATCTGTTGCCGTCAGACGGAAATATAACCGACTTGCCGTCAAACTACAAAACGACAGTTACAGGCTATGCTCTGATAGAAAACGGACAGATCGTTGAGCTTTCCGGTGATAAGGATGTAACGCTTCCTTCATACGATGAATTGAAAGGTGATTTCAACTTTGATGAAACCAATTTCAAGAATGCGGTTGTAGGCACTAATTCCTTTGAAGCAGACGTGATTTCGGCATCTAAATTCTATGGTGCAGATGTGGATTTGAGCAATTTAAAAGTGAGGGTAGAATATACTGAAACCTCATTCACCCAAATAACCATATCCTATAGTACAACAAATGCAACTGTACAAACCATTTATGCGTTTGGAAATTAAAATTAAGCGGTGGGCTTCGGCTCACCGCTTGATTTTTATATGAATAGAGATTTGATACTAAAGATAAAGGCTCATCAGACTTATATGTAAGAAAGAGAAGCAACATTCTTAAGTTCATAAGTAGATGGTCTTGACAATAAATAAGGAGAATTTCCTATCAAATACGTATGCCCCTGCGGTCTTGATAAGGCCTCGTTCGAAGCGGCTGAATAATTAAAAATGAAAGGAGTGAGCTCTGGCTTGCTCCTTTTTGTTTTTGGGAAACGCAGATGCGATTCTTTTGTACGGCGTTCGGAAGTGAAAAATAGAAACAAATTACAAAAATGGAATATAATGGAAATTTGAGGAAAAATCGAGGGGTTTTCTCGCTTTTTTTGAAAAAGCGACGGCTTTTTTAAAAAAAATCAAAAAAAATTTTCAAAAACCTCTTGCACTTTTGGAGAGAGTGTTGTATAATAAGACCATCGAAGTGGGGCAAAGTGGAGCAAAGTGTAGCGAAGTGTTGAAAAAATTTCAAGATTTTGCGAAAAAATGAGTTTCGCTCCCCGAAAATTGCGAAGTTTTCTGCCTTGGAAGGGCAATGGATATAAAAATTTTCAAAGAAGGAGGTTGCTGCGATGCTGTCGGGTGAATTCAAACACAGTCTTGACCCTAAAAACAGGCTTTTTATCCCCTCAAAGCACAGAGAAGAGCTTGGCTCGTCCTTTGTGGTAGCAAAAAGTATTCGCGAGCAGTGCCTCCGTGTGTATTCCTCCGAGGGTTGGGCAGAGTATATTCGACCGATCACCAGCCTCGACGGAAAGGACAAGGACCGTATTATCAGAGCTCTGAGCAGAAACGCGGCTCAGGTTTCTCCCGATTCGCAGGGAAGAATCGTACTGACGCCCGATCTGATCGAATTTGCGGGACTTGACAAAAACGCTGTGATTGTCGGTTGCGGAGATCATTCCGAGATCTGGTCCGAAGAGAATTACGCAGCAATGGTAGCCGAGGAGGATCTCGCCGATATGAGAGCAATTCTCGAAAGCTACGGTCTGTAAGGATTTTGCGATGGAAGAACGAAAAAAGATTGAATTTTCACACCGTTCGGTACTATTGGACGAGTGTATTGATGCATTGGCAATTCGTCCCGACGGGATTTATCTCGACGGTACGGCGGGGGGCGGCGGACATTCTGCCGAAATTGCCCGAGCTCTCGGCGACGAGGGACTTCTGATTGCCATCGACCAGGACGAAACGGCGGTTGCTGTAGTAACGGAACGCCTTTCGTCCTTCGGCTTACGCGCGCGTGTCGTGCGTAATAATTTCTGCGAACTTAGTGAGGTTTGCAGAGAACAGGGAATTGACGAGATCGACGGACTGCTTCTCGACCTCGGCGTTTCCTCCCACCAGCTCGACACTCCCGAGCGCGGCTTTTCCTACCAAGCGGACGCACCGCTCGATATGCGAATGGACAAACGCAAGAGTCTCGATGCCTACGAGGTAGTCAACACCTACCCACAGGAAAAGCTCAAAAAAATCCTCTTCGATTACGGCGAAGAGAGATACGCTCCCGCGATTGCGGCGGCGATCGTCAAGCAGAGAGAAAAGGCGCCGATCAAAACGACCGCCGAGCTCTCGGAGCTGATCAAGTACGCCATTCCGCCTGCGGCAAGAGAAGGCGGACATCACCCCGCCAAGCGGAGCTTTCAGGCAATCCGCATTGAGGTGAACGCCGAGCTCGACGTCATCGAGCCTGCGATCCGTTCCGCCGTGAGCCTGCTTCGCAAGGGAGGACGCATTGCAATCATCACCTTCCACTCGCTCGAGGACCGCATCGTCAAGCAGACCTTCGCGGATCTCGCCAGCGGCTGTACCTGCCCCCGAGATTTTCCGATCTGCGTGTGCGGCAAGAAGCCGAGCGTCAAGGTGATCACGAAGAAACCCATTCTTCCGTCCCGTGAGGAGCTGGAAGAAAACCCGCGCTCCCGCAGCACAAAGCTGAGGGTTGCCGAAAAGCTTTAACGAATTTTACGAAATTTACGATACGAAAAATGAGGAGGACGAACATGGCTGCCGAACACATGAATGATTCTTACAACCGTTGTCTTAGCGAGCTCCGCGAGCGTTATCGGGAGAGAGGCGTTTACGTCAACGTCAAAACCGAGCACGCGCTGCAGGAGGCAAGGGAAGAATCCACACGTGCGATCGCACCCGACGCTTACGTTTTGTTTGACGCTCGGAGCAAGATTGCCGACTGCTACCGCAGTGGTGAATACAACGGCTCGAAGTACATGACCTCCGACGATTTCGTTCGCTACTTCAATCATCGCCGTTCCTTCTACGCGCCGAAGGTGCAAAAGGAAGCCGAGCCCCGCGAGGTGGTTGCTTCCAATCGCCGTCACGCGTTGAGCAGCGGACGCGAGATGAATCGCTCCGACTCCGGAAAGGAGGGCCACTTAAAAACCGCGCTGTCGGTGTTAAGAGGTCTTAAGGAAAAGTGGCTTCCGATGGAGGCTCGTGAGGGACGCGCCGAACACGGTCGCTTCCGTATTCCCGCCGCAACGATGTCGGGAATTGCGGTATTCTCCCTCTCACTCGGATTGATCGTCAGCGGCTCGGTGATGCTGGGCAACGCGGCGGGCAAGGTGGGAGAGATGAACAGCACGATCGCAACGCTCGAAGCGAAGCAGACCGAGCTTCAATCTAAATTGGACCTGAAATACAACGCAGACGAGATCGAAGCCGAAGCAAAGAGCCTCGGTATGATCAAGCGTCAGCACGCCGACCAGGAATACATTGAGGTGGACCGAGAGGAACGCATCACGATCTATGAGGATGATGAGGACGAAAAGGTGGGACTTTCCGCGCTTCTTTCCTCCTTCGGCATCGAGATCGACTAACGCATATTCCGTTCCCGCCTCTCATATAATGCCTTAGCCACGGCAAATACACGGAGAGGAGAAGGATATGGCAAAAAGACCGGAGCGCCAAAGCGGCACAGACGAAGCGCCGCGTACGGTCAGCACCGAAGCGGTGCGCCGTTCTACATGGCTTGGACTTTTGATCTTTTTCGTCTTTGCGGTGCTTCTCGTCCGCATTCTTCTGATCCAGACCGTGGGCTTTGAGGATTATCAGAATAAGGTACTCGAGCAGATCACGACCGAGTCGAAGGTCCCCGCCGCACGCGGAAAGATCTACGACAGAAACGGCAACGTGCTTGCGACCAATATTACGACCTACCGCGTCTTCGTTTCGCCCTCGGGCATCAAGAGTGCTCAAGAGGGAAGCGACGGAGAAGAGGACTACGCTACGCTGGTTGCCAAGGGCCTTTCGGAGATCCTCGGTGTCAATCAGAGCGAGGTAGAAGAGGAGATCCGCGAATATGCGGATAAGCTCGACCGAACAATCAAGCGCCGTGTGGACGAAGAAACGGCGGACCTTGTACGAGAGTACATCGACGAGCACGGTCTGCAAACGATGATCTATCTGGAAGCGCAGAGCACGCGCTACTATCCCGGAAAGACGCTCGCCGCGCATATGCTCGGATTTACGAGTCAGGACGGCGTGGGACTTTACGGACTTGAATATCAATACGATGAATATCTCAAGGGAGTTGACGGATACTATATCAAGGCACGCGACTCCTACGGAAACGAAATGCCGAACGATTACTCGAGCTACATCAAGGCAATCGACGGCTACAATCTGACCACGACGATCGATACGACGGTACAGAGCTTTCTTGAGGAACAGCTCGAGGCGACGGTGCTTGACCACGAGGCGGCAAACCGTGCATGTGGAATCGTGATCGACGTCAAAACGGGCGGCATTCTCGCGATGGCAACCTCCTCTCCCTTCGATCTGAACGATCCTTGGGGACTGGATCCTCTCTCCAAGGCAACACTTGCAGGAAGCGGATATGCCGAGGGAAGTGACGAGTACGCCGAGCTTCAGCGGACGCTTCTGACCGAGATGTGGTCCAACAAGGCGGTCACCGAGAGCTATATCCCCGGTTCGACCTTTAAGATCGTGACCTCGGCGATGGCGCTTGAGGAGAGAAAGGAATCCATTCCGTCTACGGTGCACTGTCCCGGACACAAGATCGTGCTCGGACAAAGAATTCATTGCCACAAGGTACAAGGACACGGATCGATCGACTTTGCGACCGGACTTCAGCAATCCTGCAACGTCTGGTTTATGACGCTTGGCGAGCTGATCGGCGTGGACACCTATCAGCAGTACGTCAAGGCGTTCGGCTACAAGGAGCGTACCGGCATCGACCTTCCCGGTGAGGGTTATTCGATCTTCGCTTCGGAGATGAGCCAGCTCGATCTTGCCATCTATGCCTTTGGACAGAACTTTAACGTCACCCCTCTGCAGCAACTTTGCGCGGTAGCGGCGGTGGCAAACGACGGCAAGCTGATGCAGCCGTATATTGTCGAGCGTGTGAGCGACAACGCGGGCAACGTGATCTATCAACACAAGGTCACCGCCAAGCGACAGGTCGTCAGCGAGCAGATCTGCGATGAGATCTCAAAGATTCTCGAGGACGGTGTTTCGGGCACGGGCGGTGCGAAGAACGCATACGTTGCGGGCTACCGAGTTGCTGCCAAGACGGGTACCTCCGAGAAAAAAGGTGCGGCGTATGCCGATCATGAAGCCTACATTTGCTCCACCGTCGCATATGCGCCTGCGGACGATCCCGAGATCGCAATTATCATTATTGTCGATGAACCGACCAGAGGCGTTCTTTACGGCTCTACGGTCGCCGCGCCTTATATTGCGGGCGCGCTGGAAAATATTATGCCGTATCTCGGTATCATTCCGAAGTACAGCGAAACGGAGCAGTCGAGAATGTCGATCGTCGTGCCCTATTGTACGAGTATGACGCTCGACGAGGCAATCGCAAAGCTCCGTGCGGAAGGTCTTGACTATACGGTGGTCGGCTCGACCGACAGTGCCGCTGAGGTCACTTCGCAGAGCCCCTCTCCTTACGTTCGTATCGCAAAATCCTCGAACGGTAAGGTCGTGCTCTACACGAATGGGGAAGCACCGAACGAGAGCGCTATTGTTCCCGATCTGACGGGACGGACGGCAGTGCAAGCTAACGGTCTTTTGACGGGAGCGGGACTGAACATCCGCATTATGGGAACGACAGGGATTGGTGACACAAACGGTCGCGTGTTGACGCAGTCGATCGCGCCCGGCACGAAGGTCAAACCCGGAACGGTGGTTCAGGTAACCTTTGGAGAAAAGGAAGATCTCTCGGACGGATGAGACGAGATGGGAGGGCAGAGTGCTTCTGCCAAGGACGTACAAAGAGAACGCCTTGGAGGAACGTGCTATGAAGCTCTCGGAGCTATTTTTGGGAGCGGGGCTCCCGTATCCCCCCGAGCTTGGGGAAATTGAAATTGAACAGATCGTCAGCGATTCGCGGCTCGTCCGCCGTGGCAGTCTTTTCCTCTGTTTGAGGGGGACGCACACCGACGGGCACGAATACGAGGACGAAGCGATTCGCAGGGGAGCTGCGGTGATCGTAGCGGAGCGAGTGCGTGACGCGTGTGTGGGTGGTGCCGCAGCACGGATTGTGCTTGAGAACACGAGAAAAGCAAATGCTTTGCTACATTCCGCCTTTTGCGGCAACCCTGCGAGAAAAATGAAGATCGTCGGCGTGACGGGCACGGGCGGAAAAACCTCCGTCGCAACGCTTATTTGCGAGATGCTTCGCACGTCGGGGGTCAAATGCGCGCTCATCGGCACGGTATGCGCCGAGGACGCAGAGGGACGCGTGCTTTCCGCCGCGACGGGTATGACAACGCCCGATCCCGAAGAATTATATCCTCTGCTTGCGAAGATGGCAGAGAGCGGTGCGGAGGTCGTCGTGATGGAGGTTTCCTCCCACGCGCTCGCGCTTTCAAAGGTAGACGCAATCGAATTTGAGATGGGCGTCTTTACCAACCTCTCCCGCGATCACCTTGATTTTCACGGGACAATGGAAGAATAT
Organism: Clostridia bacterium; assembly: GCA_017631855.1. Lineage (GTDB taxonomy): Bacteria > Bacillota > Clostridia > Oscillospirales > CAG-272 > HGM12713. The sequence continues at coordinate 8,511 of JAGBSP010000026.1, forward strand.
TTCCTCGCGAAACTACGACTTTTCTCTCTTTGCCGTCGCGCGTGCGTCTGCATCGACTCCGAGGCGGGCAGGGAGCTTACGACATATTTACAACAAAAATCTCAACCCTTCGTTACCTGCTCGGTAACCGACAAGGGGGATTATTGCGCTTCGGACGGAAGAAGCCACGGTACGGACGGCGTTTCTTTCGTGATGAGGACACCGATGGGGGACTTTGCGCTCAAAAGTGTCCTTCTCGGGAAATTTGCTTTGATCAATTCGCTGACGGCGGCGACGGTGGCGCTTGAGCTCGGATGCTCGCCTGCCGACGTCGACACGGCTCTGAACAGCACGAAAGGCGTCCGAGGACGCATGGAGCTTGTGGTGACCCCAAACACCACGGCTCCCTCGGTGCTGATCGATTACGCGCACACGCCCGACGAGCTCGAAGGACTGCTGCTCGGTGCCAGAGAGCTTCGCAGGAGCGGAGGACGGGTCATTCTCGTCTTCGGCTGTGGCGGAGATCGCGACCGCGGAAAGCGGCGGCAGATGGGCATCATCGCCTCACGCCTCGCGGATCTGTGTGTGATCACCTCGGACAACAGTCGAGGAGAGGACAAAAATACCATCCTTTGCGAGATCTTTCGCGGCATTGACAAGGAAAAGCCGTATCTCGTCATTCCCGACCGAAGAGAAGCAATTCTTGCGGCGGTGCTGACGGCGAGAGCGGATGACCTCGTGGTGCTGGCGGGCAAGGGTCACGAAACTTATGAAATTGATGCGAGGGGAAAGCGTCCCTTTGACGAACGGTCGATTGTTCGAGAGGCGCTCCTTCTGCGGGAACATAAAACTACGATGGACGGAAATTAACGTCGGAAAGGAAGAATCGATATGAAGGTCAACGTTGGTGGCAATGGACTTACGATGCCTGAGCTTGCGGATATTTGCGGCGGCGTGCTTTGCAACGTCGGCGGAGATGCTGTACAGACTCAACCCTTCCGCTTTGTTTGCACTGACTCGCGTGAGGCGGCAAAGGAAACCCTTTTCGTTGCGCTCGGCGGAGAGCGCGTGGACGGACACGACTACATCGGAGCTGCCGTTTCTTCCGGCAACGAGTGCGTGCTCTGTGAGAGAATTCCCGAAAACATCGGACAGAAATACACGGCAGTTGTCGTAGAGGATTCTCTGCGCGCTGTCGGTGAGCTTGCCAAGGCGTACGACCGCCGTATGAGCCATCGCAAGGTTGCGATCACGGGCAGTGTGGGCAAGACCACGACCAAGGAGTTTGTGGCATCGGTGCTCGCAGAGGGCTTCCGTCGCGTGCACAAGACCGAGGGCAATTACAATTCGACGCTCGGTATGCCCCTTTCCTTGCTTTCTCTTCAGCACGACACCGAGGCTTCGGTGCTCGAGATGGGTATGAGCGGCTTTGGCGAGATCGAATATATGTCGAGAATTGCCGAGCCCGATATTGCGATCGTCACAAACATCGGTTCCTCTCATATGGAATACCTAGGTTCGCGCGAGAACATTTGCCGTGCGAAAATGGAGATCGTGAGCGGTCTGAAAAGAGGCGGTACGCTTCTTCTCAACGGTGACGAGCCGCTTCTGCGGAACTATCCCCACGACGTCGAGCCGATCTACGTCGGCTTCTCGGAGGGCTGTCATATTCGCGCCGTAAATCTTCGCGAGGGGTTTGGCAGAATGCTCTTCGACCTCTGCGACGGTGACAGAGTGCTCTCCGACGTTGAGATTCCCACAATGGGACGTCACAACGTCTATGCGGCGCTCTTTGCGTACGCGGTGGGTGCCAGAATGAATCTTTCCGACGAGGCCATCCTCGCAGGTCTTCGCAACTACCGTCCGATCGGTATGCGACAGAATATTTACAAGATCGGCTCGATCTCGGTGATCGAGGACTGCTACAACGCAAGTCCCGAATCGATGAGAGCCGCCGTCGGCGTGCTGAAAACGCTTGCGGCACAGAACGGCGGACGGATGGCTGCCGTGCTCGGCGATATGTATGAGCTGGGCGAGGGAAGCGCACGCTTCCACGAGGAGATCGGACTTTTTTACGCAAGGGAGGGCGGCTCGCTGCTCTACACCTTTGGTGAGAATGCCGAGCAGATCGCGGGCGGCGCAATCCTTGGCGGAATGGCTCCCGAGTGCATTTATCGCAACACCAGTGTTGCTTCTCCCGCGCTGACGGGTGAGATGCTTCTGCATTCGCTGATGGCGGGTGACACTCTGCTCGTCAAGGCAAGCAGAGGGGCTCGTGCGGAGCGGATTCTGGAATATTTAAAGGAAAACGAGATGCGTCTGCCTTCTTGAAGACGCATGGGGATGGAGGATCGGTATGAAAGAGCTTTTGTGTGAATTTGGCATAGTACTTGGCATTTGCTTTGTGCTGACTGCCATTCTCGGACGCTTGATCATCCCGATCCTTCGTGCAAAAAAGGTCGGACAGCATATCCTTGAGATCGGTCCACGTTGGCATCACTCGAAGGAGGGAACGCCGACGATGGGCGGCATTTGCTTTATTCTTGCCATTCTTCTGACCTTGCTCGGTGTGACGGTGCTTTACGCCGTTCGCGGAGAGCAGGCGGAGCTCATCCCGCTGGCGCTGACGATGGGACTTGGCGTGATGAACGGTCTTGTTGGCTTTGTGGACGATTTCTGCAAGCTGATGAAGAAGAAGAATGAGGGACTCAAGGCGTACCAAAAATCGTCGCTTCAGGTCATCGTGGCGCTTTTGTATATCTATCTTCTGTCCGTGCTCGGATATATCGACACGAGCCTTCACATTCCCTTTACCGATATTTCGGTAGAGCTTGGGGTTGTGTACTACATTTTTGCGCTCTTCGTGATCGTGGGAATGGTCAACAGCGTCAACCTGACCGACGGCATCGACGGATTGGCTTCGTCTGTCACGCTTGTGGTATTTGTCTTTTTCGCTTTTGTCGGCATCAATTCCCTGAACACCTCTGTTACCCTCATTTCCGCCGTGCTGATCGGCGCGATGCTGGGATTTTTGATTTACAATCTCAACCCCGCCAGAGTTTTTATGGGAGATACGGGCTCGCTCTTTCTCGGCGGCGTCGTCACGGGTACGGCGTTTCTGATCCGAGAGCCGATGCTCATTCTCATCATCGGCGGTGTTTACGCGATGGAGAGCCTTTCGGTGATCCTGCAGGTCGGAAGCTTCAAGCTCAGACAAAAGCGGATCTTCAAAATGGCGCCCATTCACCATCATTTTGAAAAGTGCGGATGGAAGGAAAATAAGATCGTGATCGTTTTTTCGACGATTACGGCACTTCTGTGCGTGCTTGCTTGGTTTGGACTTTAATTTCTTGCATATTTTGGGAAGGAGGGCAACGCCTTGAAGGACAACGAAAAGGAAACAAAGGATCAGCCCTCGAAGTACGTGACGAAATACGATAAAAAAGAATATACGCTGTCCGAACGCCGTGCCGAACGAAAGCAACAGAGGGAAGAGAAGCGGATACAGAACGACGAGGTGTTCCACACGCCGCTGACGCCTCCTCCCGAGATCGACGAAACGGCGCCCCTCTCGAAGGGCGGCGTCGATACGTGGTTTCTCCTTTGGTCGATGCTGCTTGTTTGCTTTGGTGCGGTGATGTCGTACAGCGCGAGCGCGGTGTATGCCGAGCGAGAGTACGGTAGCTCTACGTATTATCTTTGGAGATATCTTTTGTTTGCCGTTGTCGCTTGCGCGGTGACCGTGCTTTTTGTTATGCTTGCGCGTCCGTGGATGCTTCGCTATCTTGCCGTCGGTTCGTACGCACTTTCGATCGTGCTTCTTCTGCTCGTACTTCTGATCGGTGCGGCAGAGGGTGTGGCACAGCGTTGGATTGACTTAGGATTCTTTACGCTTCAGCCCTCGGAGATCGCCAAGATGGCGGTCGTGATGATGTTGGCACTTTATATGTCGAAATACGAGCGAAGAATTTCGAGCAACGCAAAGTTCAGCGGAAGCTTTAAGCACGGCTTCGTCGTTCCGATGGCGATCATCGGACTTATCTGCGTGCTGATTGCTTTGGAGCGTCATATTTCGGGCTTGATGATCGTCGGCGTACTCGGCGTTTCTGTGATGTTCCTTGGCGGCACTCGCCCCAAATACTTAGGACTCTTTTTCGGAATTATCATTGCCGCGGGCGTATTTCTGATTCTTGTTTCGGATTACGCGCAGGACCGAGTGATGAGCTGGATTAACCTTGAGAGCGATCCGCTCGGCTCGGGCTGGCAGACCCTGCAGGGACTCAATGCTATCGGTTCGGGCGGATTTTTCGGCTTGGGACTTGGCTTTAGCCGACAGAAATACGGCTACGTTTCTCAGCCGCAGAACGACTTTATTTTTACCATCATTTGTGAGGAACTCGGCTTTGTGGGAGCGTTTTTGGTTGTCTTCCTTTTTGCGATGCTCATCTGGCGCGGCATTCGCATCGGACAGCGCGCCCCCGACAAATTCTGTGCGCTGACCGTATGGGGACTGACCTTTAAGATTGCCCTTCAGGTGGCGATGAATATCGCGGTGGTCACGAATATGATGCCGAATACGGGCGTTTCGCTCCCGTTTTTCAGCACAGGTGGATCGTCGCTGATGCTTCAGATCTTTGAGATCGGTATTATTCTGCTGATCTCGCGCTTTTCAACACAGAAGAAATAACAGGGAGTATCTATGAGAGTTTTACTGACCGGCGGTGGCACGGGCGGGCACGTCTATCCCGCGCTTGCGATCGCGGAAATGATTAAGACAAATCATCCCGACTCGGAGATTGCCTTCGTTGGCACCGAGAAGGGCATTGAAAATAAGCTCGTCCCTCGGGCGGGCTATCACCTATATCATATCAATATTCAAGGCATTCACCGTTCGCTCTCGCCGTCGAATTTCAAAACGGCGTACCTCGTGCTGACCTCGCCGAAGAAGGCGAAAAAGATCATCGAGGAATTCCGGCCCGACCTTGTGATCGGTACGGGCGGTTACGTGTGCTGGCCTCTGCTTCGCGCCGCGTCGTCGATGGGAATTCCAACGATGGTGCACGAGTCGAACGCGCTGGCGGGTGTCGCGGTGCGTCAGCTTCAGAAGCAGGTCGACGTGATCCTGACCAACTTTGCCGAAACCAAGGAAGGACTTTCCCGCGCGGGACGAGAAAAGGCAATTCACGTCGGAAATCCTTTGCGCACGTCGCTCTCGACGCTGAGCAAGGAAGAGGCGCGGCGTAAGCTTGGCATCGACGAGAAGATCGGCTTTGTCATTCTGTCCTTTGGCGGAAGCCTCGGTGCGCAAGCGCTCAATCAGGCGGCGGCAATGCTCGGCCGTTCCTTTGTTGCAACGCATAAGGACGTGATGCAGATTCACGCAGGCGGCACGCGTGCTTACGAGCACGCGAAGGCAACCTTTGATGCGTACGGATTGACCGAAGCGCCTCGTACGGTGCTGGAGGAATATCTGTACGATATGCCGACCTATCTTGCGGCGGCAGATCTCGTGATCTCGCGTGCAGGCGCGATGACGCTGACCGAGATCGCAAGTCTTGGCAAACCTGCCATTCTGATTCCGTATCCCGACGCGACCGACAATCATCAATATAAGAACGCTAAGGTCCTCGCCGACGCGGGAGCGGCAATTCTTGTCGAAGAGGCGAAGATGACCGAAGAGGCGCTCTGTGACGCCGTAGAACGTATCTATCGCAGTCAAGAGATCCGTAGTGCGATGAGAGAGGCTCTGCGAGCCTTCCATACGCCCGACGTCGAGCGTCGCATTGACAGCGAAATTTGCTCGCTTCTGCGCCGCAAACAGGTCATCGTAGAAAAGGAATAATCAAAAGAAGGATCAAAGTAAGGAAAGGAGAGCCGAAATGAAGGACGCAAAGCCCAAAAAGCCGAAGCAAGATATCATCGTCGAAGTAGACGTGCGCAAGCTGACGCGCTTCGTTTTGCTCGTCCTGATGAGCGTTCTCCTTGTTCTTTGTCTGTTTTTCTTTATGCGCCGTTTTTTGACGGTACAGAGCTTTTCGGTATCGGGCATTTCGGAATATGATCTGGAGGAGCTCGTCAGCGCATCGGGAGTCAAGCGCGGTGAGCGGCTCTATCTTCTGGACTGCGACGAGATCGAAGAGCGCATTCTCGAGGAGTGTCCCTATCTTTCCTCGATTGAGGTGAGCCGAAAATTCCCGAATAAGCTTTTGTTCGAGGTCGAAGGAAAGCTTGGCCTGTGGTATATCGAGGTCGCGGGCGCGCGCTATACGCTCGACGGAGATCTTTACGTTATTGCCGAGAGCAAGGATACCGAGAAGATGACAAAGCTGGAGCTTCCGCATCTGAAAAGTGCGATCACGGGAGAGCTTCCGTCCTTTGGTGCCAGCCAAACCGAGGTGAAAAAGACACTCGAGCTGATCTCGGTATTGCGTGAATCCTCGCTCAAATCCCGACTTTCCGCCGCCGATCTTTCGGACCGAACGAATATTACTCTGGAGGTCGACGGAAAATACCGTGTGCTCCTTGGCGACGCGACCGATTTTAGTTCAAAGCTTCGCGTTCTGGCGGAGGTTCTCGAGCAGGATCAGGTCAAAAATTCCGAGGGTGGCGAGATCAATCTCATCGCGCCCGGTGCCCCCACCTTTCGCCCCGAATCCAAAGCATCCGAGGAGAAGGACAGGGAAGAGTGAAAAATTCGCAAAATACTATATCTTGTGTCCCTAAAATACGACGAACGCAACATGTCGGAGTGAGCCTAATCTTGCTCCGATATGTTCTTTTTTTGTTTTTGAAGAAAAAAAGCCGATTTTTTTGCAAAAAAATTGATGAAATTTTAAAAAAGCTATTGCAAAAAGTATGAAAATATAGTATGATGTATATATAGAATTCTTTATTTTTGATGAACTTTTTGGGGAGGATAGTAACATGACTTTTGAACGCGATGAGAGCTATACCGGCAGCGTACGAATCAAGGTGATCGGCGTTGGCGGCGGCGGAAATAACGCTGTCAACCATATGATTAAATCGGGAGTGCAGGGCGTAGAATTTATCACGGTAAATACCGACCGTCAGGCACTGAAAAACTCGATGGCGCCCACGCAGATTATCATCGGTGAGAAGATCACCCGTGGCTTTGGTGCTGGTGCGAAGCCTGAGATCGGTAAGAGATCGGCAGAGGAATCGCTCGAGCAGATCAAGGCGGCACTCCATGGCGCAGATATGGTATTTATCACCGCAGGTATGGGCGGTGGCACGGGTACGGGTGTGGCACCCATCGTGGCAAAAATCGCGCATGAGATGGAAATTTTGACCGTCGGCGTCGTTACCAAGCCCTTTGCGTTTGAGTCCAAGCGCAGAATGGATCAGGCTCTGGATGGAATTGACGAGCTTTCGCAGTACGTGGATTCGCTGGTTGTGATCCCTAACGAAAGACTCAAGCTCGTATCCGATACGAGAATTACGCTTCTCAATGCGTTCTCGGTCGCTGACGATGTGCTTCGCCGCGCCGTACAGTCGATCTCCGAGCTGATCAACGTTACCGGCTTTATCAACCTCGATTTTGCCGACGTAACCGCAATTATGGCTCGTTCCGGTCTTGCACATATGGGTATCGGAAGCGCTACGGGTAAGGATAAGGCAGAAGAAGCAGCTAAGGAGGCAATCGCAAGTCCTCTGCTCGAAACCTCGATCAAGGGCGCAATGGGTATTATCATTAGTATTTCTGCGTCGCCCGACGTAGGACTTGAGGACATCGACCTTGCTTCGACGATGATCTCCGAGGAGTGCAACCCCGACGCGAACATCATTTGGGGTGTATCGTTCAATCCCGAGCTTCGGGACGAAATGCGCGTAACGATTATTTCTACCGGCTTTACGAGCGAGTCGAAATCGGACAAGCTTGTCGTAGAGGCGCCCGCTAAGGAAACTCCTGCCGAGGAAGTTTCTGTTGAAGCTGAAGCACCTAAAAAGAAGGACGCCGTAGATCTTGACGACGTATTCGGCAGTCTGTTTGGAAATTGATGAAAATAAGAGAAAGTGAAAATACAGGAGGAAATTGAAAATGACCTTTGAGCATGAAGAAAATTTTGAATACGGCGTCAACATTAAAGTCATCGGCGTTGGCGGCGGCGGAAATAACGCGGTCAACCGTATGATCGCGGCAGGTGTAAAGGGCGTGGATTTCATCGCCATCAACACCGACAAGCAGGCACTTCAGAAGTGTCTTGCTCCCACTCAGCTCGTCATCGGTGAAAAGATCACCAACGGCTTTGGCGCAGGCTCGAATCCCGAGATCGGTAAGAGAGCTGCAGATGAGGCAGTCAACGAGATCAAGAAGCTCCTTTCGGGTGCTGATATGGTATTCATCACCGCAGGTATGGGCGGCGGTACGGGAACCGGTGCGGCTCCTGTCGTTGCAAAGCTTGCGATGGAGATGGAAATTCTCACGGTAGGTGTGGTTACCACTCCGTTTAAGTTTGAGGGTGCTCGCAAGATGGAGCGCGCGCAGGATGGAATTGCCGAGATCGGTCAGTTCGTTGACTCGCTCGTCGTCATCCCCAACGAAAGACTCAAGCTCGTGACCGACACGAGAATTACTCTGATCAATGCATTTAGCGAGGCAGACGAGGTGCTTCGCCGCGCCGTACAGTCGATTTCGGATCTGATCAACATTCCGGGACTCATTAATATCGACTTTGCCGACGTGACTTCGATCATCTCGAATTCGGGTGTTGCATACATGGGTATGGGAAGCGCTACGGGTAAGGACAAGGCGCAGATTGCTGCAAATATGGCAATCTCCAGCCCGCTGCTTGAAACCTCGATCAAGGGTGCGAAGGGCGTTATCATCAGCATTTCGGCATCTCCCGACATCGGACTTGAGGACGTCGATCTTGCTTCGACGATGATCTCCGAGGAGTGCAACCCCGACGCAAGTGTTATCTGGGGTGTGGCATTCGACCAGAATTTGGAGGACGAGATGCGTATTACCATCGTTGCCGCAGGCTTTGATAAGGAAGAAGATGTCAAGACCATTGAGGTTGCTGACGTCGCTCCCGCAGAGGAAGCTCCCGCAGCAGCGCCCAAGAAGACCAGCGTGTTTGATCTTTTGGATATGTAATTTCATTAAAAAAGGACTGAAATCTCAGTCCTTTTTTATTTATAAGATTGCTTCGAATAGTATAAATAAAAAAGACACGGACTTCGTCCGTGTCTTTTTTATGTTGGGAAGGGAAGAGGGTTAAATTACTTAACCTCAACCTCTGCGCCAGCCTCTTCAAGAGCCTTCTTGATCGACTCAGCCTCTTCCTTAGAAACGCCGTCCTTAACGGTCTTAGGAGCACCGTCAACCATTTCCTTTGCTTCCTTCAGTCCGAGACCGGTGATCTCCTTGACTGCCTTAACAACGTTCAGCTTCTTGTCGCCAGCGGACTTGAGAATTACGTCAAACTCGGTCTTCTCTTCTGCTGCGGGAGCTGCTGCGCCGCCTGCTACTGCAACTACGCCTACGGGAGCTGCTGCGGATACGCCAAATTCTTCCTCAACTGCCTTTACGAGGTCAGCGAGCTCAATGATGGTAAGAGTCTTGATCTCTTCCAGAATGTTCATGATCTTTTCAGATGCCATTTTCGTTTTCTCCTTTTCGGAATTCATTAAATTTTTTGCGTTGTTACGCGATTTTGGGTTGGCAGGGAACGGTGTCTCTGCCTCTGCCGGGGCTTACGCCTCTGCTTCTGCTGCGGGAGCAGCTTCTTCTACGACTGCGGGAGCAGCCTCTTCTGCTGCGGGAGCAGCTTCCTCGCCCTTGTCGACCACTGCCTGAATCGCATATGCGAAGTTGTACAGAGGAGACTTGATGCTTCCCAGAAGTTTTGCAATGAGAACTTCCTTCGAGGGGATGCTTGCGAGCTGTTCAACGGTTGCCTTATCAACAACCTTGCCGTCAAGGTAACCTGCGAGGATCTCGAAGGACTCGATCTTCTCTGCGTACTCCTTGAGGACTTTTGCGGGAGCAATTGCGTCGTCGGTTCCGATTGCGATTGCAGTCATACCCGAAAGGTACTGCTTCATCTCACCAAGACCAACCTCGTCACATGCTCTTCCGGTCAGAGAGTTCTTCATAACGGTGTACTTAACGCCTGCCTCACGGAGAGCCTTACGCATCTTCGTATCAGCATCCACGGTGATACCCTGGTAGTTGACGACAACACCGGCAGGAGAGTTCTTCAACTGTTCCGCCAGATCAGCAACGATCGCTTTCTTTTGCTCAAGAATGGAATTGCTAGGCACTTTCTTTCACCTCCTATGTGAAATTGTGTGAAAAATCAGCAGGAAATAAAAAAACTTTCTTCCGAAAGACACAGCTTTGCGCGAAGAAAGATCAAGAAAAAAGTATTCAAAATCTGTCCTCGGCAGGGAAGCTTGCGCCTTTACGGGAACCTGCTGTCTTTGGATAACAGAACTATTATAACACAAAAAAATGATTTGTCAAGAGTTTTTTGAAAAAAAATTCAGAAAATATGAAAAATTTATTCTTCGCCGTCGTCTTTGGCAAAATCGTTGCGCTCGATCAGTCGGCGAGCAAAGCCAATCAGCTTGTCACGCAGCCAATCGGGCGAGATAATACGGATGTCGGCGTCGGCGGATACGATGATGCCGAGAAAGAGCTCCACGCTCGGAAACTCGCAACGGTAGCGGTGGTGCGGCTCTTCTCCCACGATAAAGCCGCGCAGATTCATCACGGTCATACGGTCGGTGATCTCGAGCGTTGCCGTATAGGGGAGCTGCATTTGAAGGACACTTCTCTCTGCCGTCAGGTCGCTGAAGGCGCGAAGTCCCGATACGACCGCCTGATAGTCGGCGTCATTCTCGGTTTCGAGCACGAGGGGAAGCGCGAACGGCTCAGTATAGTAATATCCCTTGCGTGTGGAGCAATAGCCGAGCGGCGCACCGAGCTCGCGGCGCATAAATTCTACGTCACGCTGAGCCTGACGATGGGAAATTTCAAAGCGCTCGGAGAGGTGAGATGCGTTGGGATAGCAGTTTGCCGATATTTTTTTGTGAAACCATTGGATGCGGTCGTTGGCGCTCATAGCACACTCCTTATTCGTTGTCGGTTTCTTGGGATTCTTCGGTCGGTTCGGTTTCTTCGGTTTCTTCGATTTTTTCGATGTCCTCGGTGGGATCGTCGATCACCTCGGGGGCTTCGACGGGCAGAGGGTTGATTGCTACCGTAAACAGGCGCATCGTTGCGTAAATGGACATAGCGAAGAGTAGGAACGCGAAGATCATCGTTCCCGTATCGGTCGGCTGATAAAAGACGCCTTCGTTGCTGCCTTGGATCAAAATCAGCGAGGAGGGCCAAAGCATCGACACCGCCGATGCGGCAGAGAAGAACCAGAGCGCCGTATAGGGCTTCGTGACGAGCGCGCGGATCTCCGAAACGAGGAAGAACATTGCCGCGACGATCGCTGTTGAGAGCCAGAGCTTTTCGGGTGAATTCATCGGAAGGAACAAATTGCCGTAGGATGCGGCAAGTGCGGTCAAAAGACGCAGAATGACGCAAAAGCCAAACACGAGTGAAAGCGCGGGCGTTGTTTTGCTTGTAAGAATGAGCAGAAAATAGAGGCATGCGCCGAAGCAGAAGAGCAGTTCAGGCACCGATGAGCCTGCTTTGAGGTCGTAGATGCCGAGCAGAAGGCTGATCGCGGCGCAAATTGCCGAAGCGAGCTTGACGGCGGGATGCGTTGCTTTGGGGTAGGCGACCTCTTTTTTGCGGAAGTTCAGAAAAGAGAATAGAGCGAAAAAGAGGATCGAAGCGATGCCAAAGACGAGTGTGATGATCGGCAAGATCGCGCCCGACTCAAAATAGCCGATCTCGGTGTCGTAAGAGATGATCAGCGAGAGTTCCTGAAGAACGAGGGAAATCATTGCCGTGGCAAAGGCGATGATGGTATAAAACAGCGCCGTGCGGCGCAGAGGAGTGTTTTGTTCCATAGAGCAAGCGTTCCTTTTGTGCTAAATTTTGATCAATACTTTTCCATATTATATATATTATATACTAAACTTTTGAACACATTGTAAACAACCGAAAAATAGTGGGAATTTCTTAAAAAAAAAAGAAAGGTAGGAAAAAGAAAACCGCGCAGAATATAGGGTTTGCGTCGCCTCTTTCGATCGCGGGTTGATGGAAATGGACAAAAAACGGGTGGGGGTTTGTGCAAAGCGTCAAAAATACGGGGTGGTTTTTGCTTTTCGGCTATTTATGATTGACAAAATCGGGAAAATTTGATATACTATGAACATCTAAAAATTCAAACCCAAAGGGGAATACAGCGATGAGCATTAAAATAAATAGAATGAAAAAAACGAAAAAAATCGTAGCGCTGATGCTTGCAGGTGTGATGCTGCTTTCTGTCGCATCGTGCAGAGCGTCGGAGGAGCTGTCGGCAGAGGAGGAACCCACCGAAACGACCGAACAGAAATCTCCTGTCGAAGACGAAAAAGATTCGAATTCTCAACCGAAGCCAACGCCTGATGCCAAGGATGATGGCGAGAATGAAAACGACGACAACAACGACAACAACGAAGAAAATAACGTCCCCGAGGAGCCTCGTTGGATAGAGCTTGTACAGGGTTCAAGAGCGCAATATACGATCGTCAGTGATGCACCCATTTATGATAAGATGGCGCAAAATTTTGCTGTTCAGATGACGCAAGCAACGGGCATTTCTTTCTTTTCGAAAAATTATGAGGATCGTAAATCAGTTTCGGGCAAGAAGATTATCCTGGGAAGCAGTCCCTCGAGGCTGTTGGATGACGATTCGGTTTTGACCTATAACGGCACTCTTTCGATGGAGGACGGAAAGCATATTCAGATTACGGGAGCACACGAGGGCTCGGTGCAGCTGGCTGCCGATCAATTCGCGGACGTCGTTGCGACACAGAAGCAAACGGAAAAGACGAGTGACGGCACCTTTGTGAAGGTTCCTGCGGCGTCGCTGTTCTGCATCAGGAATCCCGAAAGCTATCCTTACAGAAACGCGACTCTGCTTGGCGTCAGTCTTTCCGAGTACGTTATTGTGCTTCCCGCAGAGTTTACAGTCTATGACCGCTTTGTTGCAGACGCGCTGATTGCGAAGATCGGTGCCGACACGGGATATCGGCTCGAGTACGTCAAGGATTCCAAGATGACCTCGGCAGAGCATCGCATCGTCGTCGGTAGGACGAGCGATCCTTACAGCGAGGCGCTATACGAAAACCTTCCGACCGACGCGTACCTCATTCGGAGTGAGGGAACAGACCTTTACGTGGCATACGACAACTACCTCGTTTCGGGGGAAACTCCCGAGGTGATTTTTGAGCTCTATCGCGCGGGAGCGACGACGGTCAACGAAGCGAAGACCTTTGATTTTTCGGATTATCTCTTTGATCGCACCGAGGGCACCGACCTTCGTTTAATGTCCTCCAACGTTACGGTCATCGCCGACGCAAAGAGCTACGAGATCGCCAACAACATCAACTACGTCGACCGTATGGAGATCCTCTCGCAGATGTATCTGAAATATCTGCCCGATTTCATTGGCTTGCAGGAGATGGAGTACGGCTCTTCGGTCAATATGTTCGACGCGATTATGCAACGCGTCGGTCACAAGTATTCGATGCTGACCGAGTATGACCTCGACACTTGGATGTTCGGCTCGCCCAACAAGGAAGCCATTCTTTATCTGAAAGACGTATGGCAACTTGAGGCAAGCGGACAGGGAAGATACAACCCGATGCACTTCTGGTATTGGGGCGTCTTTTCTCGCATTGACGATCCGTCGGTGAAGATCATCGTGATGAACGTTCACTATGCGGGTTATCAGGTGACGGTGGACGGCGTTTCGAACGGACAGCTGATCAATTCGATCTGCAAGGAGCTTGCCGCGCAGTACGAGGGTGTTCCGATCTTCGTGATGGGAGATCTGAATGCAAAGTACCACCAGAGCACCTTCCTTCACACCGTCGCAAATACGACGCTGGATTCGGCAAGCCGCCTTGTGACCGATTGGGGCGACCACTACACCGAGGCGTCGCTTACCCACAGTATGTATAAAAATCCCATCGACCACATTCTGCTTCCCACCGACAAGGCAGAGGCGCTGAGCTATCGATTTATCAACGAAGCGCTGATGAATATTTCGTCGGGACACCGCCCGATTATGGCGGATATCCAATGGAGACGCTGAATTAGTAAGATAATGAATAAGGAGAAAAGGCTTTGAATATTGGAATGAAAAAAATCTTGGCGATGTTGCTCGCAATGCTGATGGTATTTGCGATCGTCGCGTGCTCGAAAAACGATGCAGATCCTGCGGATTCCGAGAGCGAGCCCGAAACGTCCGAAACGACGACGGCGGCATCATCGGATGATCAAGACAACGATCCTGCTCCCACCCCCACGCCTGACGGCGGCGGAAACAACAATCAGGGAGGCAACGAGCCCGAGCCCGATCCCGAGCCCGAGACTGAGCCTGAGCCCGTACATCCGGACTTTGAGCTGATCAAGGGTGACAAGGCACAGTTTGTCATCGTCAGTAAGAACGATCATTGCGACGCGTATGCCGAAGA
>JAGBSP010000027.1 GCA_017631855.1 Clostridia bacterium
GTGAATGACGGCGCAAGCATCAATGATATCCTCCCGATATACAATGAGATCTGCATCTTGGCAGTGCTGTCAGGCATGGAGATCGATAAAGCAAAGAGAATGTATGCTGTGAAAACGGGCAAGGTGCTTCACCGCTTGGAAAAGCGCAAGCAAGAGTTCAAGAAAGCCAACGGCGGCAAGCTCCCGAACTTCTATTATTTCATCACAGGACAAGAAGAGAAGATCGAGAAAAATAATACCGCAACGCTGAACCCCGATGTCGATCATCTACGATTTCGTTAGTAAATACGAGCCGTACAGATTACCGAAAAGAAAGGTGAAGCTCTCCGATCTCTTCGCCCTTGATGAAAGCGACAGCGATAGCAACGACTACCACCGTAAGAAAAATATTATCGTCGCCGTGCAAAAAGCCGAGGACGATATCCGCCACCTGCGTATCAGGGAAAGCAAATCCTCTGATGATGCGAAGCTCATTCTCCGCGCCGAGATGCAAGCGATACTTGATGAATGCTTGAAGGTCGTCGCACGCAACGTATCAAATGATCACGTTCTCGGATTGCTTTTGCGAGAGCTTGATTCGGGAGAGAAAAAAGAGATATCGCAAATCAAGAGCTTCCTGTTCGCCTGCCTTCTGTTCGAAAAGAACGGACGTCTTCTCTCAAAGGTGAAAACGCCCGAAGATTATCACTACACAGAGCTGAAGCTCGCAACCGAAGAAAACGTTGAGCGTGGAGATATGCTTGAAGTCATCTACGGATATGATCACGTAATTGTTGTTGACGGCGATACCGTCTTGGGCGGCAACGGAAAAATTGAAATTGTCGATGGCAAAGTCATTCATTACGATGCTAACGGCAACAGAGTTCCACTATCAATATTGGATTATTAAATCCTCAAACACCATGAGTGTCGAGAAAAATCTCGGCACTCTTTTTGTTTTCGGGGCTTGCCCCGAACCCCACTTGAAACTTTCTTGAAAGAAAGTTTCAAGACTTCAAAGAACTTTAAAATAAATATTATGGAGGTATATTATTGAAAAATTACAACTCAAAAAGAGATATTCCTGGCGAATACTTTCCAATGCCGAAAGCAATATTTCGTCTCGAGCTTGACGCAGGTGAGATAGCAGTCCTTGCGTTTCTTATGTACTGTGAGGACAGGCAAACCTATCAATGTCATCCGAGTTATTCGACCATCGGTGAAGCCGTCGGTATGAGTAATAATACCGTAAGAAAATATGTACTCAGCCTTGAAAAGAAAGGCTTTATTTATACTGAACCGACCACAGTAAAGACTCGCGACGGTCGCGTTCATAACGGCAATCTACTCTATACGCTTCGTCCTCTCGGACCAATTGAAGAAGCGTATTTTGAAAAGAAAATGCGCGAGGCACAAGCGCAAGTAAACTTCAAAAATGCGCTGAAGAAATACGAAAAGAAAGGAGGAAAACTGAATGAAGCAATCAATGTATAAGAGCAAAGAGGAATTGCCTATGTTCCTCACAGTGATGGATGTTGCAAATCTGCTTGGCATCTCCCGTGCAAGTGCCTATGAGCTTGTGCGTGAGGATAACTTCCCGAAGCTGAAAATCGTTCAAGGACGAACTATTATTCCTCGTGACAGACTCCTCGAATGGCTCGATGAGCAGACTCGTTACGATGAGCTTCCGAGGTGAGCGCTATGGTAAAATTAGATTATAATCAGGCACGAAAAGTTCACAAGCTCATACGAAAAGAGTGTTGTAATTGCGTGGAAAATAATTGTGTTCTCATGGATGACGTATGCGTGCAGCTCATAAGTCAGCACAACATTTACTGCAATTATTTTCTCCGCGCGGTGCTTCCTCTTGACAAAAATCTTCATGCGGAGCTATGCTCAAAGGATGCAAAGCGGTGCGAGGTGTGCGGAAAATATTTCACACCGAGGAACAACAGCCACAAGTATTGCGATAGCTGTTCGGAGAAAAAGCGCGGTGAGTATATGAAAAACTATATGCGAGAAAAACGCATGAAGTGTTAACATTCAGAGCCGAAAAAGTCAAGGAAAATCAAGGGCTTTCAGCTCGGTGTCGATAGGGGGTAGGCATAGATATCCTACCCCTTATTCTATCGCAGAAAACCACGGTGAGCGCAACAATAAGTGAACCGTGTACCGACCATCAATGGGGGCTTTGCAAGCCCCTATTTTTTTAGCAGGATAAAGCCGTGTCTTATTCGTGGCACATCACATCGCACGGCAACGCCGAGCGAGAGCAAAAAAACGAGGTGTTTCAAGACATTTTCAAAAATGTATTGCTGGCGCCTATTATGGGTCGCAGGTTGTCTGCTTACGCTAATAATTGAATTTTATGGTCAATTACACCTCAAAAAGCAAGGTGTGGCAAGGAAATATACCTTGTCTGCACTTTGCGCTAACACAAAAAAACAAACAACGAAAGGAATTTACTATTATGAAAAATCAGAATCAAAAATCATCAAGCGGCGTGATGTTAACCCAAGCTCAATGGGATCGTTGCGACCGCCTTGCATCCCAAAAGGGATATCCATCACGCAATGCCTTTCTCCGTGATGCCATCGACTTTTATTGCTCGTGGCTCGAAAAGGAACAGAGCGAACGCTTCCTAACACCTGCGCTTGAATCTGTTATCAGCGCAAAAATTCGTGACAGCGAGGAACGCATCAACAGAAATCTTTTCAAGATTGCAGTTGACCTTTCCGTCCTCGGCAAAATTGTTCTCGATGAGAACGGCGGCGGTTATGATGAAGATTATCTCGCCGAGATACGCCGTGATTCTATCCGTGAGGTGTCCGAAACCAACGGCGCTATTCGTATGGAACAACGCTTCAAGTAAGGAGAGTTGAATGGCAAAATTAATTCTCAAAGCTCCTTACTATAAGCCCGGACACCGAACCGAGTCAGGCAAGTCGCGCGGTGGATACGCTGAGTATATTGCAACGCGCGAAGGAGTTGAAATTCTCCGTGGCGGTATGCTCGGATATATCGGTGAGCGGCAAGGCTCAAACGGTTTGTTCTCTGACGAGGGTGAGAAAATAAATCTCTCTGCTATCAGCCGTGAGATCGACGAGCATCAGGGAAATGTTTGGGGAATCATTATTTCTCTCAAGCGTGAGGATGCGGAACGCCTCGGATATAATTCTGCGGAGCAATGGATGAATCTCTTGCGCTCTCACCGAAATGATATCGCAAAAGAGATGCACATCTTACCGAGCAATCTGCGTTGGTATGCTGCCTATCATAACAAGGAGAAAAATCCTCACGTTCACATTATGGTATGGTCGAAAGAATCGCGCGAACCATTCCTCTCACGAGAAGGTATCCACAACCTCAAGCAGACCTTCGCCTCTGATATATTCCGTCAGGAGCTGACCTCAATCTATAAAAAGCAGACCGAGGTGCGTAATGATCTCAAAGAAAAATATAAAAATATTATCGCAAAAGTGGTCGCCGAAATTAAAAACGGCGACCACGCTGTCTCTCCCGAACTCATGATGAAAATGCAATTGCTCTCCGAGAAATTAGAGAAGCACAAAGGAAAAAAGGTGTACGGTTACCTTGATAAAAATACGAAAGCACTCGTCAATGAAATCGTAAAAATGCTTGGAAACGATCCGCAGCTCTCGGAGCTTTACGAATCGTGGTACGGATATAAATGCGAAACCGTCCGCACCTATACCGATACGATGCCCGATAAAATTCCAATCGAGGAAAACGAAGAATTCAAATCCATTCGCAACGCTGTGGTGAGTGCTGTGAGAGATATTCACACACCGCCCGATCAGCCCGACTACGAGGTTGACCATGATTATTCCAAGCTGAAAGAACACGCAAATGATTTCGATTACCTCTACCGTTACGCTAACGCATATGATGATCCCATCGGTTACTATCGCCTCGGCAGGTACTACCTTGAAAAGACTGACGATATGGAAAACGCAGAATGGTGGCTACGAATGGCGGCGGACGAAGGAAACTCTCTCTCCGCTTACCTCATTTATAAAGCCTACCGTGACCATAAGTTTGATGAAACGCCGAGCGATATGATGAAATACCTTCGCGTGGCGGCAGATGCAAAGTTCGGCTATGCGGAGTATGAATACGCAAAGTACCTTCGAGATAAATCCCCCGAGGATGCAAAAGAGTATCTAAGGAGAGCCGCGAAACACGGCAGCTTCCAAGCGGAGTATGCCTACGGCAAAATGCTGTTTGAGGAAGGACAGCGCGATGAAGCACGTGCCTACTTCGAACGCTCCGCCACGGATGATGCATGGACACAAACGAGAGTTGGGCTTCTGCTTTACTATCAGTACGAGGACTACGAAGCCGGCAAAGAGTATATGAACTCTGCAGCAGAGCAAGGATACGAGCCTGCGAAGGAAGCTATCAGGGCGATCAACAATAATCTCAACGCTCAAATCGTAATCGGCGTATGCGACCTGTTCTATTACGCAAGTAATATCATCGACGACAGAGCCGAGGATATATATTCAAAGGAGCATCAGGTCAACTACCACGGCATCGACAAGAAGCAACGCAAGGAAATCCGTTCGAAGAAACACGCGCAGGGGCATACGATGTCATGGTAAAAAATATATTAACAAAAATTTCTAACAAAAATATTGGCAAAACGATTGCAAAACGCAATACAACGTGGTATACTATTAGTGAAAACAAGAAAAGGAGGTTTTTCTATATGTCCAAAACCGCAAATGTTTTTACGAGAGTAGATCCTGCCCTAAAAGAGCAAGCGGAAACTGTGCTAAGTCAGCTTGGTATTTCGATGTCCACTGCAATGGGAATGTTCTTACAGCAGCTCGTTCTGCAAAGAGGAATTCCGTTCGATGTAAAGCTTCCTCAAACAAAACCCGTTGCTCTCGGAAGCCTTACCGACGATGAGTTCAATGCGTTAATGGATGGAGCTGTTCGCTCTGCCGCGGCAGGTAAATGCGTTCCTTTTGAAGAATTTGACACTAATATAAGACAGGAACTTGGTATATGAAAAAGTGGAATGTAACTGTAACGCCCGAATTTGGTGACGATATACGTGGCATCCACTCTTATATATCAAACACCTTACTTGAGCCTACTATTGCGAAGAATTTAGTTGACCGCATCCTAAAAGCGGTTGGCGAGCTTTCTGAATTTCCCTTGCGCTATCCCGTTTACGAGAAAGAGCCTTGGCAAAGTCGAGGACTTCGGAAAATGAGCGTAGGCAATTATGTAGTGTTCTATCTTACGAACGAGGAAGCAAGCACCGTGATCGTTCTTCATGCCTTTTATGGTGGACGAAATATCGAAAAATGCCTTGATGATTTAGTATAAGAAATTAAATAACAAAATGAAAGCCGTTTGGTATGATGCCAAGCGGCTTTTGCTATTGCACAAGTTAAATTGATAACAAATTGATAACTCTGCGCCGTACCGCTGGATATTCTCTCGAACCTGTGGTATCGTTGTGGTACGAACAAAAATCTGAAGAAAGGAACAAAAATTATGGCAAACAAACGCAGACCGCAAGGTGACGGCACTATCAGAAAAAGAAGTGACGGACGGTGGGAAGCCCGTATTATCATCGGACACAAGAACGACGGCTCACCCATGTATAAGTCGGCATTCGCAAAGACACAGAAAAGCGCCCTCAAACAGCTCCATCAGCTTCTCGACCTCTACCGTGACGTTGACCTTACCGAGGAATGCCGAATGACGCTCGGCGGGTGGATGGATAAATGGCTTGACGAGTATATGATATTCACCGTAAGAGAAAGTACGCTTGATAGCTACCGAAGCCTCACCAAAAATCAAGTCAAGAAGTTTATCGGAGACAAGCAGCTCTCATCGCTCACGACCGCCGATATGCAAAAATTTTATAATAAGATCAAAAAAGAAGGCAGAATGAAGCCAGA
>JAGBSP010000028.1 GCA_017631855.1 Clostridia bacterium
CCGCTGACACCGCTGAAAAGCTGAAAGCAAGCGGGGATGGCAATTAAAAGTTTTTGATCAAGCTTTTTTCAAAATGCTTGCGGTGTCCAGAGGCAGAGCCTCGGTCGCCCGTCGCAACGGGCGAAATCCCCTATCGTCAAAAAGCGCCGAAAAGGGTGAATTTCCGTTTGCGAAGCAAACGGAAAGAGGGGAAAACCACAAGAGGGGTTTTCCCCTAAAAGGATGCGATTTGATTATATTTTATAAAATTCAGGATATTTATGAACACGAAAATTTTTGAAATTTCTCCCGAACAGATCGACCGCTCTGCCATCGAAGAAGCGGCAGAAATTCTTCGCTCGGGTGGTCTTGTTGCCTTTCCGACCGAAACGGTCTACGGTCTTGGTGGAAACGCTACCGACGAGAATGCCGCTGCGAAGATTTACGCGGCAAAGGGTCGCCCGTCGGACAACCCTCTGATCGTACATATTGCCTCTCCCGAGGACGCCGAGCGCTACGCCGTCACCAACGAGGTTTATTACCGTTTGGCAAAGGCATTTATGCCGGGACCTCTGACGATCATTCTCCCCAAAAAGGACACGATTCCCTCGACGGTCACGGGCGGACTTGACACGGTCGCACTCCGCTGTCCCTCCCATCCGATCGCACGGGCTCTGATCGAAGCGGCAGGCGTTGGCATTGCCGCGCCGTCGGCAAACCGTTCTGGCTCGCCCTCCCCCTCGCTTGGCGAGCACGTCATTCGCGATCTTGACGGTCGCATTGATGCGATCATCGACGGTGGCTCGTGCGAGATCGGTCTTGAATCCACCATCATTTCTCTTGACGGAAGCACAGCGACGCTTCTCCGCCCCGGTGCGATTACAAGCGACGCGCTTCTCTGTGTCTGTAACGAGGTAAAAATCGCTCCTGCCGTCACCGAAATGCTTTCCGAAAATGAGCGTCCGCTCTCCCCCGGTATGAAATATCGCCATTATGCGCCAAGCGCGCCGCTGGTTTTGCTTGACGGAGACCCCGATGCGGTTCTCTCCTTTCTCTACCGTGCGCAAAATGCTGAACGTTGCGGTATTCTCTGTTATCACGATGAGGTCGATTTGCTTCGCAACGAGCGTCTGATCGACATTGGCGAGCGAGATGACCTTGCGGCGCAAGCACACGCGCTGTTTGCCGCGCTTCGAAAAGCAGACGATTTTGATTGCGATATCATATACGCCCATCTCCCCAAAAAGGACGGAATGGGACTTGCTCTCTATAATCGTCTGATCCGCGCGGCGGCGCATACGGTTCTTTCCGTATAACGCAAATTATTGTATAAATTCATCAAGGACGGTACATTCATGGCTACTGCGAAAAACGCAAAGAAAACCAAGCATTCCAACGATCCCAAGGAGATCGTTCACGCCCCTGCCCGCCCCCAGCTGATTACCGAAACGATCGAAACAAACTACATGCCCTACGTTATGAGTGTCATCGTTTCGCGTGCAATTCCAGAGATTGACGGACTAAAGCCTGCGCACCGCAAGCTCCTTTACACGATGTATAAAATGGGACTTCTGCAAAAAGATCATCCGAAGATCAAGAGCGCCAATATTGTCGGACGTACGATGCAGCTCAACCCGCACGGCGACATGGCGATCTATGAAACGATGGTTCGTCTGACGCGCGGCAACGAGGCGCTTCTGCACCCCTTTATTGACTCCAAAGGAAGCTTTGGTAAGCAATACTCTTCCAATATGAAATTTGCCGCTTCCCGTTATACCGAAGCGAAGCTTGATCCTTTCTGTCAGGAGCTCTTTTCGGGCATTGACAAGGACGCGGTTGATATGATCGACAACTACGACGGCACGCTCAAAGAGCCCGTCCTTCTGCCTACGACCTACCCGAACGTGCTTGTCACGCCCAATACGGGTATTGCCGTCGGTATGGCATCCTCGATCTGTTCCTTCAACCTTTCGGAAATCTGCGACGCCACGGTAGCGCTTCTGAAAAATCCCAAGCTCTCGATTGATCGACTCTTGGATATTCTCAAAGCCCCCGACTTCCCCGGCGGTGGTTCGATTCTCTACAACCGCGAGGAGATGAAACAGCTCTATCTGACCGGCTCGGGCTCTGTTCCGATCCGTTCGCGCTACACCTATGACAAGGTCAACAACTGCATTGAGATTACACAGATTCCCTACTCGACCACCATTGAGGTCATTCTCAAAAAGGTTGCCGAGATGATCAAGGACGGAAAGCTCAAGGACGTCACCGACTTCCGTGACGAGGGCGATATTTCGGGTCTGAAGCTGACGCTCGACCTGCGCCGCGGAACCGATCCCGACAAGCTGATGGCAAAGCTGTTCCGCACGACGACGCTCGAAGACAGCTTCAAGTGCAACTTCAATATTCTCGTAGATTCCACCCCGCGTCAGATGGGTGTTGCCGAGATCCTAACCGAATGGATCCGCTTCCGTATGACGTGTCTGTCGCGCGAGCTGAATTTTGATTTGAAAAAGAAAAAGGACAAGCTCCATCTTCTGCTCGGACTTGGAAAGATCCTGCTTGACATTGATAAGGCGATCAAGATCATTCGCCACACCGAAAAGGAAGAGGACGTTATCCCGAACCTGATGGCAGGCTTTGGTATTGACGAGATTCAAGCCGAATATATCGCAGAGATCAAGCTCCGCAACCTCAATAAGCAATATATCATCAACCGTATTGCCGAAATAGAGAGCTTGCAGGCAGAAATCGCACGCATCGAGGAGATCCTCGGTGACGAGCTGAAGCTCAAGGCACTGATTGCATCTCAGCTCGGTGAGATCAAGAAGAAATACGGTCAGCCGAGAAAGACGCAGATTATCGACACCAACGAGGTCGAGCACTACGTTGAGGACAAGACCCCCGAAAATTACAACGTTCGCGTTTATATGACACGCGAGGGATATTTCAAAAAAATCACTCTGCAATCGCTCCGCGGTAACGACGAGCAGCGCCTCAAGGAGAACGACGAGATCCTCTTTACCGAGGACTGCGAAAACCTCTCCGACCTCATCTTTATCACCGACCGCGCACAGCTTTACCGCGCCAAAGCATACGACTTTGAGAACGTCAAGGCATCTGCCATGGGCGAATTTCTCCCTGCCAAGCTCGGTATGGACGAGGGTGAGCGTCCCGTCTTTATGCGCGTACAAAGCGGTTATCCCGCAGGTGAAAACTTCGTATTCATCTTCAAAAACGGCAAGGGGGTCCGCGTTCCCGTCACGAGCTATGAAACCAAGGGCAATCGCCGCAAGCTCGTTGGTGCCTATTCGGATGCCTCGCCCATTTGCGGCGTCTTTTACGAACAGGAAAAGCATCCCTTTGAGCTGATGCTTGTATCCGAGGGTGAGCGCGCCATCATTCTCAAGACCTCTCTCATTCCTCAAAAGGCAACGAGAACCTCAGGCGGCGTGACCTTGATGACACTCAAAAAAGGACAGTCGCTCGTCTATGCGACCAATCGGATCGATCCCAAATACGAGGATCTCAAGGGCTATCGTAAGCTGAAAATTCCCGCCTCGGGACAGCTCTTGCCCGACGACGAATTGACCGCACTTCAACTTAAAATTGATTAACTGACAAAAGGAAACGCTAATGAAACAAAAAACACAAGGCTTCGGTGTACGCCTGCTCTGCTGGATTCTGGCAGGGCTGATGGTGATGGGCACCGTATCTACGCTCATTTGGGCAATTCTTGGAATTCTTTAACCTATGAACGAGCATGCAAACCTCTCTGCCGATCTGATCGCGCCTCTGCTTTCGTGGTTTCGATCGGTACGCCGTCCGCTCCCTTGGCGCGAAACGAAGGATCCTTACCGCGTATGGCTCTCGGAAATTATGCTGCAGCAAACGCGCATTGAGGCGGTGATTCCCTACTATCACCGCTTTCTCTCCGAAGCACCGACCGTGAAGGATCTTGCCGAATTGCCCGACGAGATGCTGATGAAGCTTTGGGAAGGACTTGGCTATTATTCGAGAGCAAGAAACTTAAAGAAAGCGGCTCTGACCGTGATGGAACAGCACGGCGGAGCGCTTCCGCGTAATTTCTCCGCCCTTCGTGCTCTCCCCGGAATCGGGGACTATACGGCGGGCGCCATCGCGTCGATTGCGTTTGGACTTCCCGAGCCCGCCGTGGACGGAAACGTTCTGCGCGTCATCATGCGTTTGACGGGGCGCGAGGACGACATTGCACTTGACGCGACGAAAAAAGCGGTCACTGCTTGGCTTCGGGAAATCTACCCCGACGGCGAGGATGCGGGAGATCTGACCGAGGGGCTGATGGAGCTCGGTGAAAAGCTTTGTCTGCCCGCAGGAGCCCCCAAATGCTCGGAATGTCCGCTTGCTTCGCAATGCGTGGCAAGACGAGGCGATCTTTGGCGCCAATTACCGAAAAAGAGCCCCAAAAAGGAACGTCGGATCGAGGAATATACTCTGCTTCTTCTCTGCTCCGAGGACGGCGTGGCGCTTCGCAAGCGTCCGTCGAAGGGACTTCTCGCGGGACTTTGGGAATTTCCGATGCTCGCAGGCACGTTCTCCGAAGAGGAACTCACGAAACGGCTTTCTTCACTCGGCATCAAGATCCATTCTCTCACCCCTTGCGGAACGTCCTCGCATATCTTTACGCATATTACTTGGAATATGCACGGAATGAGGGTTTTAATAGACCCCGAAACGCTCCCCGAGGAATTCGGCGCATTTTTCCATCCCGCGCGTCTTCGCGATGAGATCGCTGTGCCGACCGCGTACCGATATTTCGTTGAACAGATTTTAAAAGAAGATTTTTAAAAAATGACTTGAGGCATCTCAAGTCATTTTTTATCTGGTTATAAAAAAATATATCATTTTGGGTATTTACATAAGGTCAAAAAAGTGGTATACTAGATACAAATCTAAAAAAAGAGGTTTTTACGATGAAAAAATATCCCAAGATTTTGACCATTCAAGACATTTCCTGTGTGGGACAGTGCTCACTGACCGTGGCACTCCCTGTCATCTCTGCCTGCGGTATTGAAACCGCCGTTCTTCCCTCTGCCGTTCTCTCGACGCACACGGCAGGCTTTTCGGGCTACACCTTCCGCGATCTGACCGACGATATGCCCGCGATTTGCGACCATTGGCAAAAGGAAAACATTACCTTTGACGCGATCTACACGGGATATCTTGGCTCCACTAAGCAGATCGACTACGTTTGCCGTATCATCGACACTTGTGCCGGTGAAGGCTCGGTCAGCGTGATCGACCCCGCAATGGCAGACCACGGCAAGCTCTACCCCGGCTTTGACGATGCTTTTGTCGAAGCGATGAAGAAGCTTTGCGCAAGAGCCGACTACGTCCTTCCCAACCTGACCGAAGCTTGTCTTCTGACCGGCATCGAATACACGACCGAATACGACCACGCATATATTGACCGCATTGTTGCCGCGCTCCACGAGCTCGGCGCAAAGAACGTCGTCTTCACGGGTGTTTCGTTCGCCGAGGGTCGCACGGGTGTTCTCGTATCGGGTGCGGACGGCGTTTCGTACTACGAGCACGAATTCCTTCCCAACAGCTGCCACGGCACGGGCGACATCTACTCCTCTGCCTTCACGGGCGCGCTCGTTCGCGGTAAGAGTGCCTACGACGCTGCAAGAATTGCCGCTGATTACACCGTTGAGTGCATCAAGGAAACGGCAAACGACAAGGATCACTGGTACGGCGCTCGCTTCGAGCCTGTGCTTGGTAAGCTGATTGATCTCTTGAAATAAACAAAAAAGAGCAAGCAAAGCTTGCTCTTTTTTGTTTGATTATTTTTCCTTAAGATCAAGGAACATCGGAAAATGGTCGCTGGTTTTTGCAAGTTCCGGATCGCGGAGAACGCGGTGGAGCTTGACGTCAACGAGATCGGTGGTGATCGACGCGTGGTCGATTGCCGTACGATCGGGGTGAATCGGCTCCATAGATCCCATCGCGTGATTCCAAAGCTGAAGTCCGTCGCCTACTTCGGCTACGACCATTCCGCTTTCCATCGACAAGCCGTCGAAGAGAATCTTAAAATACTCGCTCGTATGATAGTTATTATAGTCACCCGTGACGAAAATCGGCACGTTGGGGTACATTCTACGCAGGTGCACAAGCTCGTAATGCGTATCCTCAATACCGGGAAGCTGACGCTCGTCCGCCTGATAGTAGAAATGCAGATTCATATGGATATACTTCTTGCCGGGCTTCTTTTTGGACTTGTAAAGCGCCCACTGATAGCCCCACATTCCCATCACGTTGAAGAAATGGAATCGAGTGTCGACCAGCTCATACAAGTGCTTATTATAAAGCAGAGGCGTATTGTTTTGCTGATAGTCCACGCGGTGGTAAACGTAATCTCCCATTTTTGCGGGAACGATCGCATAGAGCGAATCCAGTCGTTCAAGAATTTCGGGCTCGAGGTTATAGCTAACCTCTTGCAAACCAAGAAAATCGGGCTTATACGCCAAATACATCGCGCAAAGAATATCCATTCTTTCCTCGGGAGAAATCGAATTCGGATCACTTGATTTCGTGTCCGCATCGGTGAGAACGTTCGAGGACATCACGCGAATATAGGAGGGGTTCTCTTTTTTTACGTTTCCAAGCTTGTCCGACTTGAAATATTCCTGCAATTCGTAAAAATTCATTTCTCTTCTCCCCCTTCGTTCTGAATGAAGTCGGCAAACTGCGGCGCGTGGTCGCTGAACATCGGGAAGTCACTCAAATCCAGCTTGCGGTGGAAGATCGGCGTCATCAAATCGGTCGTCGTCGAGATGTGGTCGATATGAAGCTCGCTCTTCTGTCCGTCCTCGGCAAGCATCATCGCGCTTTCCATCGAAAGTCCGTCAAAGAGCATATTAAAATGCTTATGCGTTCTTCTCATATTGTAGTCGCCCGTGACGAAGATCGGTACCTTGGGGTACATTCTGCGCAGGTGCACGAGCTCGTAATGCGTTTCATGAATCTCGGGAAGCTGCTCTTCATTGTTATTGTAGAAGAAATGCAAATTCATATGGATATAGCGCTCCGAGGGGTTGTCCTTCGAGCGGTAGAGCGCCCAATGATACCCCCAAACACCGCCTTTTCCCGCAGGGTGAAAACGGCTCTCGAGCACCTCGAATTTATGCTTATTATAGAGTGTCGGAAAATGGTTGGGTTGATGAAAATAGCCGTGATAGTTGTAGGTCGCGATATCTCCCATTTCAGTTTTGGGAATGGCGTATACCGAATCAAGGCGAGCCATCAACTCGGGCATCATCGTATAGGAAAGCTCCTGCACGCCGAGAAAATCGGGCATAAAGCTCAGGGCAACCGCCGCAAGCATATCCATTCTCTTTTGAAAAATATTG
The DNA here is from genome assembly GCA_017631855.1 of Clostridia bacterium. Classification (GTDB taxonomy): domain Bacteria; phylum Bacillota; class Clostridia; order Oscillospirales; family CAG-272; genus HGM12713. The sequence continues at coordinate 7,371 of JAGBSP010000028.1, forward strand.
CCCTTATCTCTCTCCTGTCTTGACTTTCCGTCCCCCGTGTGAAGTGCGTTTGCCGTCATCACGCGGATCTGAGGCGCATAACAAGGATCGGGCATCCGCATTTTTTCAAAACCTGCCGCCTCAATCTTGTCCATCAACTCTTGAATACTCATTCGTACTTAATCTCCTGCGGTTTTAATACGACGTCAACGAAGGTCTGCGGATGGTCGGACAGCTTATCCGAGCCACGCCACCAAAGCGTACGGTGGAGCTTAACCTCTAGCGCGTCGGTGGTAACGACCTCGTGGTCGATGATACCCTCGTCGGGCTGACCGTCCTCGGCAACCAGCATTCCCGAGGTCATCGGAAGATCCTTGACCATATTCTCAAAATGCTCGCTCGTATAACGGCAATTATAGTCACCCGTCACGATGATCGGCAGCTCTCTGAACTGACGAACGGCGGGATCGATCCACTCTCTGTACATACGGCGAAGGCTGACAAGCTCCTCGTGTACGTCATCGACGGCTGCCGGGAAATACTGTTTTGCAGAGCTTGAGGGATAGTGCAGATTCATGTGCGCGATCGTTTTGGTGGGATCGGATTTGAGCGCGTAGACTGCCCACTCATAGCTCCAAAGTCCGCCTGCCTCAAAAAGATGGAAGCGGCTGTCGAGCACCTCGTATTTGTGCTTATTGTAAAGGATCGGCGTATGGTTCTGAATGTGATCGGTACCGTGGTAATGGTAGTTGACGGCATCACCGAGTGCCGAATGAGGCGTATCGTATACGTCCTTCAGAAGATCAAAGAGGATCGGCTCCATTTCGTAGCTGACTTCCTGCAGACCGAGAAAATCGGGCTCGAACGCAAGATAGAGCTTTGCGAGATACTCTGCTCTTTCGTGGTAGGGGATCTGCTGCAGATTTGCAAGCTTTCTCGAATAGCCGTCGTGCGTATGAAGTACGTTCGAGGACATCGCGCGGATATAGCTCTCGTCTGCTTTTTTGACGTTCGGATGCTCCGCAAATTTCTTTTCAAACAAATAATTACAGTTCATATCGTTTCTCCTTTTCAGTTTGCGGTCTTGATTTCCGCATCAATGAACAACGGACAGTGGTCGCTTCCCTTTGCGATCACCTCGTCCAAGAGTAGTCGGAAAAGCTTGACGTCGATAAGGTCGGTCGTCACGCCTACGTGGTCGATGGGGGATCGATCGGGAGCATAAATCTTCATTGAGCCAAGGGGATGGTTCTTCATCAAACAAGGATCCCCCTGCTCGGCAACGAGCATTCCCGAGGTCATCGAAAGTCCATCAAAAAGAACCTCCATCTGTTTTTCGGTATAACAAGCGTTATAATCTCCCGTCAGAAAGATCGGTGTCGTCGGGTAGTGACGGCGCAGGTGCGCGAGCTCGTCGTGCGCATCCACAAAGCCGGGCATATTGATATTACTGTTGGAATGCGGGTGCATATTCATATGAATGATCTTCTGCTCGGGATTGTCTTTTAAGCGGTAGAGCGCCCACTGATAGCTATGCAGGTCATCGTTGGGAAAGATATGATAACGGCTGTCAAGCACCTCGTATTTGTGTTTATTGTAGAGGATCGGCGTGTGGTTTTGAATATAATCTACGCCGTGGTAGGGATAATTGACAAAATCGCCGAGGGGTGTATCGGGGGTTGCGTACACCTCGGAAAGTGCTCGAAGGAAGGGATCCGTTTGCTGATAGCTGACCTCTTGCAAGCCAATAAAATCGGGGAGAAAGGTCAGATAAACCGCCGACAAAATCGACACTCTATCTTCCCACGTCTTTTTTTCAATATCGCCCGCACGGCTGTGCAGAACGTTTGAAGTCATCACGCGAATCAGGCGTTCATCGGCTTTTTCAACGTTTGGGTGACCGTTGGCGCGGATCGCGTTGATATACTCTTGTATTTTCATGTTCTTTCTCCTTATTTGAGCTTCACGTCCACAAAGATCGGATAATGGTCACTTGCCTTGGCAAGCATCTCGTCGCGAAGCACGCGGTGGAGCTTGACATCGCAAAGATCGGTCGTCACACTCACGTGGTCGAGCGTTGTCAAATGCGGACGGGCGGGCTCGGGGTTGCCGAGCTGATGGTTCCAATACTGAACACCGTCGCTCTCGTCTGCCACGAGCATTCCCGAGGTCATATCGAGTCCCTCAAACATCTTCTGAAACGTTTCGGTTTCATAACGGGCGTTGTAGTCTCCCGTAAATACGATCGGCACATTGGGATAGTGGCGACGCAGATGAATGAGCTCACGGCGTGCCTCCATCAGGCACGGAGGAATTCTCGCGCCGTCGGCACTCGGGTGCATATTGGCGTGAATGATCTTCTGCTCGGGATTTTCTTTAGATTGGTAAAGTGCCCAATAAATTCCCCAAAGACCCTTCACGAAAAACAAGCGATAGTGGCTTGTAATCAGGTCGTATTTGTGCTTGTTGTAAAAGATCGGGATAAAGCAGTGAGCAATGCGCTGACCGTCTGCGGTGGGAATATTCTGATAGCGTCCGAGGAAGGCATTCGGCTCGGCATAAACATCGGCGAGCTTCTCGCGATACCGTTTGATCTGAGCCACACCCATTTCCTGAAAACCGATAAAGTCGGGCAGGAAGGTCAGGCAGCAAGCGGAAAGCATATTGGAGCGGTCCTCATGCGTCCAGTCGAACTCCCCCGATACGTAACCGTCATTGAGCACGTTAGAACTCATTACTCGGATATAGCTCTCGTCTGCTTTCTTTACGTTTTGGTGCGTTTTTTCATAAAAGGAACAAAGTTCTTTAATATCCATTCTTTTCTCCTTATTTTAGCTTCACGTCCACGAACATCGGACAATGGTCGGTTGCCTTTCTGCTCACGTCGTCAAAAATGACGCGGTGAAGCTTGACGTCGCAGAGGTCGGTCGTCACGCCCACGTGGTCAATGGTCGTACGGTTGGGGGCATAGAAATCCATATTGGCAATTGAGTGATTGAACATCTGTAGCCCATCGTTCTTCTCTGCGACAAGTACACCCGATACCATGTCAAGTCCCTCGAACATATTCTTGAACTTGTCCGTCCAATACTCTGCGTTATAATCTCCCGTCAGAAAGATCGGAACCTTCGGGTAGTGGCGGCGCAGGTGCACGAGCTCGCGGCGCATTTCGGTAAAGTTCGGAATGTTTCTCTCGCTGTGAGAGCTGGGGTGCATATTGGCGTGAATAAACTTCTGCTCGGGATTTTCCTTGGAACGGTAAAGTGCCCAATGGAAGCCCCACATACCCTTGACATAGAAAAGACGGTAGTGGCTCGTAATCTGCTCGTACTTATGCTTATTATAGAAAATCGGAATAAAGCATTGCGTCACACGGCGACCGTCCGCAGTGGGATTATTCTGATAACGACCCAGCGGCGTGATGGCAGGCGCATACACGTCCTTCAGACGCTCGGTAAAGCGCTGCATCTGTCCCTCGCAGACCTCTTGCATTCCGATAAAATCGGGCAAAAAGGTCAGATATACTGCCGAAAGAATATCGGTACGGTCCTCGTTCGTCCAATCGACCTTTACGGTAATACAACCGTCGCCATAGACATTCGAGCTCATAATTCGGATATAGCTCTCGTCATCCTTTTTTACGTTCTGATGTTCCTTTTCAAAAAAGGCGCACAGTTCTTTGATATCCATAAGTTTTTTCCTTTCGTAATATCAGCTTACATCACGCTGGTCGACCAAAGTGCGGTGGAAGTGTGATAGAAGTCCGCTTCTTTCTTCATATAAGGAAGCAACTCCTCTTCGAGTCCCTCCAGCGTTGCGAGCTTACCGTTGGCATACGCAAGAATCTTTTTGCGGCAAGACTCCAGACGGAAGCAAAGCGCGCCAAAGCGCTGATCCTGAATGTCGAAGCCATAGGGTTTATTGTCGAGCATCCACTGCTTCTCAAACGCCTGATAGTGGCGGCGGATCAGCTTGATCGCCTTGGTGTACTCTTCGTTTGCCAGACGCTTCAGCTCTTCCTTGTCGCCTGCTTCATAAGCGCGGCGGGTCTTCAGACCAAGCTCATACTTGACAGCCAGCGCGTCACAAAGGGTTGCGGCAGCGTCAAAGACGTATCCGTAACGGCGATTCTTCTTCGCAATCGCGTGAAGCTCTTCTGCACACTTTTCAAAATGAGCGCTTCCGCCGGGGATTACGGTATAGTCGAGGTAGTCGCAAAGACAGTCCGCAAAGAGCATATTTCTCGAAGGATTCTTGATCGCGCCGCTATACGGAATCACCTCGTTGGGGAGATCAATCTTCATAAAGTCATCGTAGTCAATGCCGACAAGGCTCTTGAACTTTTTCTTGATCACCTCTTCGTCAGTGACTCCCTTGGCATACTGTGCAATATAGAAGAGCGCGGGAAGCTGCGAGAAGTGCGAGCACTCAGCACCGCAGTCGCCCCACATCGTGATCACCACGTTGCGGATCTTATGCTTCTTACAAGCATCCATCGCAGGGATCATCGTTTTGATCGAATGCTTGTTGTGAGGAATGAGTCCCGACCACGACCAAGCGGCACCTGCAAACCACGTGTTCTTCGAGAACTGCAAATGATTCTGAATCATTGCCGAATACTTCTCTTCCTCGGTGTTATAGTAGTCCCAATATACGGGAATGACGTCCTTCGGGAAGGTGTCGACAAGCTCCTTCGGAACGGTGGTCTTGGGCGCATAATACTCTCCATTATTCCACCAGCGGAAGAACATATCCGACCACATCATCACCTCGTAGTCGTACTTCTTCGCGATCTCACGGATGCGGTTGAGGTGGCGCGTGAGAAGCTCGACGGGCGGCTCCCAGCCGTATTTCGTCATATGCTTGCCGCGGCCGACGAGATATGCCTCGTCCATACCGATATGAATTTTTCTCGATGCAAAGCACTCGGAAAGCGTTGCAAAAATATGGTCGATAAACTCATACGTGCGGTCGTCGTCGATCATCAGAATGTCGCCCCAGTCACGAGGGAGCTGCTTCCAACGCGTCGTTGCGTTCAGGTGAGAAAGCGTCTGAATGCAAGGAATCATCGTCATGCCGAGAGAAGCGGCATATTCATCGAGTGCCTTCATCTCTTCCTTCGTATAGCGACCTCTCATATAGCCGAGGTACGGCTCGTTATCCACCTCATAGGTATCCTCGGTGTAAAGCATGACGCAGTTGTAGCCCATTTTCTTCAACAGGGGAAGAAAACGCTTTAATCCATCCATACTCATGACGGCATTTCTCGACATATCGATCATGACGCCGAACGTATCAAACTTTCTTTTCATTTTTACCTCTCCAATCGTTTGTCTAAGCCTTGATTTATCAAGGAAATCTTTGCCTTTTCGGCTTATTCTTATTATACTGTTTTTTCGCCCAAAGGTCAAGAGATTTCCAAAAAAAGTCTTGGTCAAAAAGCACAAAGTTACTCTTTTTTTTTGTTTAAAATGTCTTTTATTCCATCATTCAAAAAAACTTCAAAAAATCGATATAGTTTTCTTGCTCTTCTATTGACTTTTCGAGAGAAAATGGTATAATATTGGTAAAGTCCGAGATCGATGGACAAACAAAAAAAAGTGAGGAATGATTATGAAAAAATTTGACACCTTCGGCGTCATGATCGACATGTCGAGAAACGCCGTGATGAGCATGGACGGTCTCAAGCGTTTTCTTCCCCTTCTTAAGAAAATGGGCTACAATTGCGTGATGCTCTACACCGAGGATACATACGAGATCGACGGTGAGCCCTATTGGGGCTATATGAGAGGACGCTATACAAAGGCAGAAATGAAAGAGTTTGATACCTTTGCCAACTCTCTCGGTATGACTGTAATTCCCTGCGTACAAACGCTCGCACACCTGAATGCCACCGTCCGCTGGAATCAGCATCCCCGCGACTGGGGCGATATTCTGATGATCGATGACGAGCAGACCTACGAATTCATCGACCGTATGTTCGCTACCCTTTCGGAATGCTTTGTATCGAGAAAGATCCACATTGGTATGGACGAGGCGCACATGGTTGGCCGCGGCAAGCACCTGACCCAGTACGGCTACGAAAAGGCAACCGATATGATGACCCGCCACCTCAACCGCATCCGCGAGATCGCAAAGAAGTACGACTACGAAATTCTGATGTGGTCGGATATGTACTTCCGTTCGTGGAACAACGGTGTGGCAAGAATTCCGAGAACGACGATGCCTCAGGATATTATCGACACCTTCCCGCAGGACGTTATTCCCGTATATTGGGACTACTATCAGGACTGCGAAGAGAAATATTCGGGTATGATGTATAACCACGAGCAGTTCTCGAAGAAGACCTGGTTTGCAGGCGGTATCTGGTCGTGGAGAGGTCTTTGCCCCTTCAACAAGTTCTCGATCGAATCGATGCTTCCTGCAATTGATGCTTGTAGGAAGCACAAGATCCGCAACGTCATTATGACGATGTGGGGTGACGAGGGTGCAGAGTGCTCGCACTTCTCTCAGCTCCCCGCACTCTTCTACATCGCACAGTATGCAAAGGGTGTGACCGATGAAGCGATCATCAAGAAGAAGTTCAAGAGCCTTGTTGGCATTGACTTTGACGAATTTATGCAGATCGATGCCCCCAACTACGTCGTTCCCTACGAGGGCAAGCCGAGAAACCCTGCAAAGTATATGCTCTTTGCTGACTGCTTTAACGATTACCTTGACTACACGGTAAAGCCCGGTTCCGCTCCCTATTTTGAGGATTGCGCAAAGAAGTTCCACGCAACCGCAAAGAAGAGCCGCCGCTACGGATACGTCTTTACCGCTGCCGCAACGCTTTGCGATGCACTTGCTGTGAAGTATGAGCTTGGTTTGAAGACCAGACGTGCTTACGAGGCAGGCGATAAGGCAGAGCTGCGCCGCCTTGCCGAGGAGGATTACGTCAAAGCGATCAAGCTGATCGGTATTCATGAAAGAGCCTTTGAAAAGCAGTGGATGCTCGACAACAAGGCTTCGGGCTTTGACGTTCAGCATCTCCGCTTCGGTGGTTTGAAGAACCGTCTTGCTGCTTGCCGCAGAAGAATTCTCGACTACGTGGACGGAAAACTTGACTGCATCGAGGAGCTTGATGAAAAGCTTCTTCCCTTCGGTGAGAAGGAGATGAGCGGCGACTTCAACAGCGTCTGCCATATGACGCCCAATGTCACCGCACACACTCTCTTCTAAAATCACAAAACCGACCGAACTTTTCGGTCGGTTTTTTTGAAGAAAAATCCAATCGTAAAGTTAAAAATTGCCGTTCATATTTTTGAATTCTCGGAACAGAATAATAGCAGAGCGCACGGGACGAAAAGACGCGTTCGGTGTGACTCAATTTATAATAGAACA
>JAGBSP010000003.1 GCA_017631855.1 Clostridia bacterium
ATTAAAAGTTTTTGAGATTCTTAAGAACTTTTTTCAAAAAGTTCTTAAGTGGGGTATGGGGCAAAGCCCCACAATCGTTCATAGGCGCCCGAAAGGGTGAAGTTGCATCCAAGGATGCAACGAGGGAAAACCACAAGTGGGGTTTTCCCTTTCTTTTCTGTGAGTTCCTTTGCGGATGGGGACACCCTCTCAGTCACCTTACGGTGACAGCTCTCCCATAGGGCGAGCCTATCGTATACCAACATTTCCTGCGCTCAACGCACCTACCAAAAAACGCAACCGTTTTCGCGGTTGCGTTTTTTTATTTCGTTTCATTCTCCTCGATCGCCGCGGCAATGCGGTTCTTCACAAGCTCTGCGATCTGCTTTGCCCTGAGGTCGCGGTATTCCTCATAAGGAATCGGCTCGCAATAGACCACCTTGGTTCTGACCTTGCGCAGGCTATTGACCGAGAAGGTCTTCCAACAATCGATGATAGCAACGGGAACAATCGTGCATTCGGCACGCAACGCCATCGTAAAGCAACCGTATTTAAATTCCGATAAGGAATTATCGCGCTTCTTGCCGTACCCGCCCTCGGGGAAGACAAGGTAGTTGCGTCCCGCGCGAAGCTCGTCCGCCATCTCGTGAAGCGTCCCGATCTGCTGACGCGGACTCGTGCGATCCAATCGCTTTCCTTTCAGCATATCCACAAATTGCTTGGCAATAAACATATTCGAGCGTTTCTTGTCCATCAGCACCGAGCAGGGCTTTTTGTGTCCGAGCAGGATGCCAAGTCCGTCGTATTTCGACTGATGGTTTGCCGCCAGCAAATATCCCCCCTCTTCGGGAAGATTTTCCACGCCGAAATACTCGGTGGTCGTTCTCGCCGTACGACGGACGCGATCCATTACGTCTTGCGCCAGTCGATAGCAATCCTCCTCCGAATATTTTTCGGGGTGTTTTGCGTAATACGCCATCTTCGGCACGAAATACATAATGGAAAAAATACGCATGATAATCACGTAAATAAATCGAAGCATTTTTTCCAAACCTATCCTATGTCGTTTTTTCGTTGTATCGACTCTATTGTACCACAAAACCGAGGCGACTTATTGCTTTTTTTTTCAAAAAATCTTTAATTTTTTATAAACAACGGAAAAGAAAAAACTCTCGCTCATATCCCTCGCCCCCGCCGCATAGAATGAAATAGATTTTGATACAACGGGAGGCTGTTATGTTCATTTATTCCTTGCGGGCAAGTACCCTCAAATTCTTTGCCGTGATCTGCGTCGCACTCGTAACCCTCATTACCCTCATCGCCTTTATTCCCGCCTACGGGGAAAGCACCCCCGCCGCAAAGGAGGAGGAGGTCGAGATCGTCTATGACGGCGTCAAGACCGAAGCCGACCGCGTGGCGTTTCTTCGTCAGTTCGGTTGGGAGGTGACGGGCGATCCCGTGGAGGTCGCCGAGGTGACCATCCCCGCCGAGTTCGATAAGGTCTTTACAGGCTATAACGAGATCCAAAAGCGGCAAGGTCTTGACCTCTCCGACTACAAAAAGAAAAAGGTCACACGCTATACTTACGAAATTAAAAATTACGAAGGCGCGGAAGGAACCGTCTACGCAAATCTCCTCGTCTACCGTAACCGCGTCATCGGCGGAGACCTCTGCTCCGCAGATACTACAGGCTTCATTCACGGCTTTGAGAAGTAAGACGCGCTTTTGCGGGGCTTGCCCCTCACCCCACTTAAAACTTTTTTGAAAAAAAGTTTTAAGAATTCAAAAAACTTACCATAAAATTATTTTTAATAAAATCGCATCCCAAAGCCGTTGGTACGATGTTTCGCTTCGCTCAACTGCAAGTTTTCTTCGAAAACGTTGCGTGTCCAACGGCTTTGTGCCTTAGAAAGCCGAAGTCTGCACAAAAAAAGGGACCATATAGGTCCCTTGTGTTGTTTTCTTTTCGGTACCTTTTCTTTTCCAAAAGAAAAGGTACAAAACCCCATCCTATCTTCTCCCAAACCTCTTCTCTCTTGCGGCGACGCTATGAGCAACACCGAGGAGGAGGTAGCTTGCGAGGACGGACGAGCCTCCACAGCTCATAAAGGGGAGCGTGATACCGACGACGGGCACGAGTGCGAGGCACATCCAGAGATTTTCGACCGTCTGGACGATCAGCACCGCCGCCGTTCCAAAGCAGATGAGCTTCCCTGCCACGTCGTTGGCGCGGTGGGCAATCCACAAAAGGCGCAGAGCGAGCACGACAAGCGCGGCGACCACAAGAAAGCCACCGATAAAGCCGAACTTTTCACACACCGTGGCATAGATAAAGTCGGTATGAGAGGCGGCGAGGTCCTCGTAATGTCCTCCGCCGAAGAGTCCTTTGCCGAAAAGTCCGCCGTCAGCAATACAACCGCGGCTGACGAGCGCCTGCCGTCCCACGCCCTCGGGATCAAGCTCGGGACGGAATCCGTAAATAATGCGCTCCCGCTGATAGGGTGCGAGCATCGTCCAAAGAATAGGCGCAGATGCGGCAATCGTACCGAGAAGTCCCACAAAATACCATACCGACAGTCCTGCTGCATAGAGCATCAGCAGAACAATGCCGAGATAGACGAGCGCGACGCCGAGGTCGCCCGAAATCAGGATCAGACCGACGATCAGACCTGCGTGCAGAAGCAGCGGAAGTAGTTTTTTAGGACGGTTGACCTCGCCTCCCACACTCTCAAGGTGCTTGGCAAAGGTGCAGATAAAGGCAAGCTTGACGAACTCGGACGGCTGTACGGCAATCCCGATGATCGGAATGGTCAGCCAAGAGGTATTCGCCGTTTCTCGGTTCTCTCCCGTGCTTCCGAAAATCAGCGTAATCAGAAGCAGGATCGCCGAGCCGATGAGAAACACCCAGAAAAATCGATCGATGAGAAAACGGTAGTCGAGATTGGCAAGTGCCCAGAGCGCCAAAAGTCCCACGAGGGTCATCGCGATCTGCATCACGAGTTTGCTTCGTCCGAAATTGTCCACCGCACCGAAAATCGTCAGAATACTGATGACTGACAATATCAACGTACAAATCAGTAAAATCAGATCAAGTTTCTTGAAGCTTTCAACAAATTTCATACCGTTTCTCCTTTCTGAAAAATAGCTGTACTATATTCGCACAATCCCCCGGTAGGGGTCGGCGCCCACGACGACCCGTTCCGATCTCTGTAAAAAATTCTTTATTGCGGGCTGTCGAGGGCGCCAGCCCCTACCAACAATATTGGGTACCCTGCCCAACGACAAAACGGCGAAATACATCGCCGTTGTCTTATTTTTAATACTGTCTTCCGAAGACGACCATATGCTTTGCAGGCTTACCACAGCAGACGCAGGTATCTCCGAGGTGCTCCTCGACAAAGGGGATACAACGCGATTTCACGCCGCCCGTTTCGTCCTTGAGCTGATCCTCACACGCCGAGTCACCGCACCACATTGCCTTAATGAAGCCGGGGTGGTTCTCTGCGATATCGAGGAATTCCTCGTGCGTTCTCGCGATGCTCATCTTCTCCTGAAGGTTCTTCTCGGCACGTGCGAGCAGCTCGTCGTGCACCGAAGCGAGCGCTGCCTTGACCTCCTCAACGAGGTGATCGAGCGAAACGACCTTCTTCTCGCGGCTGACGCGGCTGACGAGCACACAGCAGTTATTCTCGATGTCACGCGGACCGAGCTCCAGACGGAGCGGAACGCCCTTCATCTCGTACTGGCTGTACTTCCATCCCGTCGAGTTGTCGCTGTCGTCAAGCTTGACACGGAAGCTCTCTGCGAGCAGGTTCTTGAGCTCGTTTGCCTTCTCAAGCACGCCCTCCTTATGCTGAGCGACGGGAATGATTGCCACCTGAATGGGAGCAACCTTGGGGGGCAGGATCAGACCGTTATCGTCGCCGTGCGTCATAATGATGGCGCCGATCATACGCGTGGACACGCCCCACGAGGTCTGGTGCGGATAGCGAACCTGATTATCCTTATCGGTAAAGGTGATATCAAACGCGCGGCAGAAACCGTCGCCGAAGTAGTGCGAGGTACCGCCCTGAAGAGCGACGCCGTTGTGCATCATCGGCTCGATGGTGTAGGTTTCCATCGCTCCCGCAAACTTTTCCTTTTCGGTCTTTCTACCCGTGACAGCAGGAATGGCAAGCGTTTCGCGGTAGAAGTCCTCGTAGCACTTGAGCATCTGCAAGGTTTCTTCTCTTGCCTCCTCCTCATTCGCGTGCATCGTGTGACCCTCCTGCCAGAGGAACTCCGAGGTACGAAGGAAGGGACGCGTGGTCTTTTCCCAACGAACGACGTTACACCACTGGTTATAGAGCTTGGGCAGGTCGCGGTAGGAGTGAATGATATTCTTATAGTGGTCGCAGAAGAGGGTTTCCGAGGTAGGACGGACAACGAGGCGCTCTGCGAGCTTATTCTGTCCGCCGATCGTTACGATCGCGCACTCGGGTGCAAAGCCTGCAACGTGATCCTTTTCCTTTTGCAGAAGGCTCTCGGGAATGAACATCGGCATATAGACGTTCTCGTGACCGAGGCGCTTAAAGCGTGCGTCGAGGTCGTGCTGAATGTTCTCCCAGATGGCATAGCCGTAGGGACGGATGATCATACATCCCTTGACGCCAGAATAGTCCACGAGCTCCGCCTTCTTGACGACGTCGGTGTACCATTGCGCAAAATCCACGTCCATCGCCGTAATCTGCTCTACCATTTTCTTATCGTTAGCCATAAGTCTTTCAGTTCCTTTCGATCAAAACACATAATATTCTAATTTAATATTATAAATCATTTTGAAGAAAAAGTCAAGAGCGGGACGGGATAATTTTGCCGATTTTGGGGAAAATATTGAGAAACTGCAACCCAATGCTCGGAGGTAGCTATGAAACCGAATTCTTCCGTCTGTTTGCTCGGCGTGCCGATTGCTCCTCTGACGCGGCGCGAGGCGTATGCAAGACTTGCAAGGCTTGCGGTCTACGGTCACGCTGCGCGGATCGTGACCCCCAACCCCGAGCTACTGCTTGCCGCAAAGCGAGATCCCGAATTTCACGCGATTCTCTCCTCTGCCGACCTGCGGCTCCCCGACGGCGTCGGCGTGCTTCTTGGCGCACGGCTTTTGGGCGCTCGTCTGCCCGAACGAGTGACGGGCATCGACTCTTCAGAGTGGCTGCTCTCGTTTGCCGCCAAGCAAGGACTGCGCGTCTTTCTGCTCGGAGGACGACCTACGGTTGCCGAAGCGGCGGCAGATTCTCTTCGCGCAAAGCTCCCCGATCTGATCCTCTGCGGCACGCACCACGGCTATTTCGACAAGACGCAAGGCTCGCCCGAAAACGACGCTCTCCTGTCCCTGCTCCAAACGACGAAGCCCGACCTGCTCTTCGTCTGCTTTGGCTCCCCTGCACAGGAGCGGTGGATTTCCGAGAACGCCAACAAGATCCCCTCTCTACGCCTATGTATGGGACTTGGCGGCGTGCTCGACGTCTGGTCAGGACGGCTCAAAAGAGCGCCGAAGCTCTTTCAACAAATCGGTTTGGAATGGCTCTGGCGCACCCTCCGTGAGCCCAAGCGGCTCCGTCGGCTCCCCGCTTTGCCAAGATTTCTTCTGGCGGTGTGGAAGAGTGAGCGAAGGATCTGACCTTTTTATCGATTTCATATCTCATCGAACGACCTCGCAAGAGCGGCTTCCCAGAACTCCTCCAGATCATACGATTTATGACCTGTCGGAGGAGGAGGAGGCGAGGCGGAAGCTCGCCTTGGTTGATTGGAAGGCGTTCCGAGCTTGTCGTTCTGCCACCATTCATAAAGAAGATCGGCAACTCGCTTTCGCTCAATCCTTGCAAAATACACGGCTCTCTCCATCCGTGCTTCCGCATATTGGATCGGAACTCCCTTCTCCTTTAATTCTTCCCAAAGCTCTTCGGGAGGAGGAGGCGCTTTCGGAGAAAGCGATACCATTCCTCGCGGAGCGAGATCATCTGCATCTCGCATTCCTTGATCAATTTCGTCATTGTTGTTCACCTCCTCCTCCATATTAGGATTAGGATTATGATTTGGATTAGGATGAGGATTAGGATTAGGATTGGCTTTTTTCGCTTTTTCAAAAAAGCAATCGCTTTTTTCGCTTTTTTGAATTTCTTGGTTCTTTCTTGGGCGACCGCCCTTTTTTCCGTTTTCCGAATTGATGCGGCATCGTTTCTCGTACGCCGTAAGGTTTCGTTGAACGTCAAGTTTAATTCTCTCAAACCATGCCCTCGATGCCGAAGAAAGCTCTGTGGGCTCTTCGTTGTTTTTGGCATATTTCATCAGTGCCCGAATCAAGTCTGCCAGCTCGTCGTTGGACAAGTATTCAAAGCTTGTGATGTATTGGAGATCAAGTATCAGTGCGGGAAGATTCATCATTGATGTTGTCCTTTCGTTTTTTCTTGTCTATATTATACCATATCCCCCCAGTCTCAAACAGTCTCAAACAGTCTCAATTCGTCTCAACAATTGAAGAAAAATTCAAAAATTTTCGGTTTTTTTATACAACGTACGAAACACCGCTCACCGCCAAGGCTTCTGCAAAAAACAAAACACCCGATCGCAATCGCGATCGGGTGTGCGATGTTCGGTTGTTCTCAGCTCTTGATGAACTTATCGTACTCGTGATAGTAGTCGTTCTCCATCACGATTCTCAGATCGTCCCAGTTGAGCTTCTTTGCCAGAAGGACTCCGAGCAAGCTCTTTGCGTTGACGGCAAACTTGTTACCGCTCTGCAGCGTGATCTGTCCCTTCAGCTTCGTGGAGATGGCAACCAGCTCCTTCGCGTCTGCCATCGTATCAATTTCGACACGGTATACGTATCTCTTCTCATTTGCGTTTTTCGCCATTGTCATACCCTTTCTGTTTCTTGTTAATTATATTTCATTGGATTGATTTCCTTTGACACCATCATTTTACAATATATTTATAAACAAAATATGAACAATTCATAGACGGTTTGTAAAACTGCACAAAAAGCTTTCAGACAATCTGTGCAACATACACAAGCTTATTTTTTCCCCTGCCGTTTCTGAATTGCGAGGTAGATCAAGTAACCACCCGCGCTCAGGATACCCGTGATAACGAAGAACCAAAGCGCACGCACCAGACGGTCATCTCCGAGCGCATCACCGCTGAGCGTGGACATAATGACCGACGGAAATCGGCAAACGAGGGTGAGCGCCAGATATTGCGGAATGCTCATGCCTGTCAATCCGACAAGGTAGGTAAGAAGATCCTTCGGTGTTCCGGGGATGAGGAAGAGGATCGCCGTGGCGGCGTTTCTCTTTTTTGGATCGTTCAGAAGAGGGAGAGAGTCGAGCTTTTCCTCGGAATAGAGCGACGCCACGAGTCTTCGACCGAACCGGCGTGCCAGAAGGATCGCCACGATGCTTCCAATTGCCATTCCCACAAGGCAAAGGAGCGCTCCAAGCCACGCGCCAAAGACGTAGCCTGCCGCCACCTCGACAAGCTCTCCCGGAATCAGCGCGATCACGACCTGCACCGCCGTGACGATCACCATCGACAGCGCGGCAAGGATCGGGTGATCGATCGCCCATTCGCGAATCAGATTGGTGTCCCCGAATTTTGCTCTGATCCAAAAAAATCCGAGCACGGCAAAGACGACCGAGGCGACCGAAATCAACGTGAGAACGCCCGTTGCCACACGGCGCGAGTAGTGCTTGACCGAGCCAAGCTCTTTTTCGTGAAAGACCTTTTTCATCGGGTGTCCTCCTTTGCTTGAAGATAGAGCTATATAAAAATATTGTAGCATATTTTCTAAAAAAATGCAAGACGGTAGGAGAAAAAAGAAAAGTAGGGGAAAACCCCACTTGTGGTTTTCCCCTCTTGCCGTTTGCTTCGCAAACCTCAATTCACCCTTTTCGGGCGCTATTGGACGTATTGCGGGGCGTTGCCCCACACCCCACCAAAGAACTTTTTAAAAAAAGTTCTTTGGAAACTCAAAAACTTTTAAATAAATCGCATCCCAAAACGATTGGTACGTAGTGTCCAATCGTTTTGTTCCTTAGAAAGCCGAAATCTGTACAAAAAAAGGGGCTACGTAAGCCCCTCTTTCTCGGTTGTTTTCTTTTGGTACCTTTTCTTTTTCAAAAGAAAAGTACATAACGCATCCCCCGCGTCCTCGCGTCCCTTACGCGTCGATCTTCATATCGCCGGTTTTGATCCAACCGAGCTTACGGAAGATCTCATTGAAAACAAAGGAAAGCACGGCGGGAAGCACGATGCAAACGAGCACAAGTCCGACCCAGAACATCGCGTCGGTCTTTTCTGCCGCGTCGATCACGCCGATCGGTCCGACAAGACCGCACGTACCCATACCTGCGGCAACGCCCGAGCACTTAAGCTGAAAGACCATCGTCGAAATCGGTCCCGTCACCGCGGCAGCAAGCGTGGGAGCGAGCCAAATCACGGGCTTCTTGACAATATTGCCCATTTGAAGCATCGAGGTACCGAGTCCCTGCGACACGATACCGCCCCAGCGGTTCTCACGGAAGCTGACCACAGCAAAGCCGACCATCTGCGCGCAGCAGCCTGCCACGCACGCGCCACCTGCAAGAAGGAATCCTTCGGAGGTACCGTTGAGGATCGACACAGCAAACGCCGCCTCGGAGAAGATCATTGCGCAGATCGCCGCCGACGAGATCGGAAGCGTCAGAATGACACCCATCACCACCGACAGGACGATGCCCATCAGAAGCGGCTGGAAGGTGGTTGCCAGCGACACGAAGGTGCCGAGATAGTACATCACGTACGAAACGAGCGGACAGATGAGCCAGCTTGCAAAGAAGCCGACCACAAGCGTCACAACGGGGGTGACGAGAATATCGACCTTGGTCTTTTTGGACACGAGCTGACCGATCTCACAAGCGATAATGACAGCGAAGAACGCGCCTGCAGGACCTGCCGCGTAGAAGACACCCGAGCCGTCGCCCGCGGTTGCCGCCCACTTGAGGATCGAGCCGTCCGAAACGATGGCGCCCATCGCGTTCGACATTGCGCCAACGGCGGCGCAGGAGAACATCACGAGGGGGTGCGCACCGAGTCTGTGTGCGATCGCAACGCCGATCGCCATACCCGTTGCCGCTTTCGCATAAGTAGCAATTGTGTTGAGAAATTCCCATTCGACGTACTTGAAGAGCGTACCGAAGATGGTTCCGATCAGAAGCGACGCAAAAAGACCGAGTGCCATGGCACCCATCGCGTCAATGAAATAGCGGTGGAGATACTTTTTCAGAGTTTGCATAAGATTACCTTTTTCCTTTCTGTTCCTGCCAAGCGGTGGCGGGAACCCTACATTGATATAAATTTAACATATATTATAGCACTACGAAAAGTAAAAATCAAGGAAAATTTTCAACAATTTTTAGGAACGAAACAGCAGAGAATTTGTGGAAAATGTGGAAAAGTTTTCGGATATGGAACGGGCGACCAATACCTCAAAGCAACTGAACGAAAAGAAAGGGAAAAACCCCACTTGTGGTTTTTCCCTCCGTTGCTTCGCAACGTTCACCCTTTTCGGGCGCTTTGAACGATGGATGCGGGGCGTTGCCCCACACCCCACCAAAGAACTTTTTGAAAAAAGTTCTTTGGAAACTCAAAAACTTTTAATAAAAAATGAAACCCATCGGTACGTAGTGTCCGATGGGTTTCTTCCTTAGAAAGCCGAAGTCTGTACAAACCATACGGCGAGCCAAGAAATTATTTCAGTGCAGTTTTCTTTTGGTTACTTTTCTTTTCCAAAAGAAAAGTAACGCGCGTCCTTCGCGCGTCCTTCGCGCGTCCTTCGCGCGTCCTTCACGCGTCCTTCGCGTCCCCTTCTAACTCCTTAACTAACTCTGCATAAACGTACAGCGAGCCGAGGCAGACGAGGGGTTTGCGGTCGCGTTTGGCGGCGTCGAGGGCGGCTCTGAGCGCATCACGCAAGGTAGGATAAGGCTCGGCGGCAACGCCGCACTCACAAAGCGTCTTTGCGTACTCCTTCGCGTCAAGCGCGCGGGGATTGTCGGGGGTCATCGTAAAGGCGCGCTCTGCCACCGAGGAAAGATCGCGCGCGATGGCGGTGTAATCCTTGTCACGGAGCACGCCCGAAAGCAGGTACACCTTCTCGTCAAAATACTGCCCAAGGCTTTCGACAGCCGACGCCACGCCCTGCGGATTGTGCGCTCCGTCAAAGAGGAAGATCGGGTCGTCGAGAAGCTTTTCAAAGCGACCGCACCACTCTGCGGCGGCAAGTCCCTCTCTCACGGCGTCCTCCGAAATCGACATTCCTCTCTCTCGGAGCAGATCGACGGCGGACAGCACGACGCACGCATTTCTTGGCTGATACGCGCCGAGCAGAGAGAGATGCAGTTCCCTGCGCTCTCCGAAATCAAATTCCGTACCGTCCAGCGTCATCGAGCGCACGGTGAGCTTTTCGTAGTCCACGCGGTAAAAGTCCGAGCCCTTTTCTTGCGCGACGACTTCGATCACGCGTGCGGCGCTCTCGTCGTCCCCGCCAAAGAGGATCGGCGCGCCGTCCTTGATGATGCCCGCCTTCTCCCTTGCGATCGCCTCGACCGTGTCGCCGAGGAAGGCGGTGTGGTCGAGCGCAATGCCCGTAATGACCGACAGGAGCGGATTTCTGATGAGGTTGGTCGAATCGAGCCTGCCGCCCATTCCTACCTCGAGGATCACGACGTCCACGCCGTGTCGTCGGAAATATTCAAAGCCGATCGCGGTGATCAGCTCAAATTCGGTGGGTTTATCCTCCATCGCGTCGGCGATGGGTTTGATGCGTTCGGTCAGCTCGGCGAGCTCTTCGTTGGGGATCGGCGTGCCGTCGATGCACATTCTTTCATTAAAGAAACGAAGATAGGGCGAGGTGTAGCGACCCGTATGAAATCCTGCCGCACGCAGAATCGAGTCAAGCATCGCGCAGAACGAGCCCTTGCCGTTCGTGCCCGCCACGTGGACGAAGCGGAGCTCCTTTTGCGGATTGCCGAGCGCTTCGCAAAGACGCGTAATGCGTTCAAGACCAGGCTTGCAAAAGGTCCAGTTCACCGAATGGATATAGTCGAGTGCTTCTTCGTAGGTCATTTTCCGATCCTTTCGTTTTCTCTTCGAATGAGCGAGGAGAGCGCCTTATGGCGAAGTATAAAATAGACGAGCAGGGCTTCGAGTGCGCCGACGATGGCGTAATTGAGCAGCCGCCAGAGCGCGAGGACACCGAGCGGCATTGCGTAAAAGGCGGCAAGACCGAGGGTCTTGACGAGCACCGAGCCGAGAAGATGTGCGAGAACCACCGAAAGGATCACGCGAAGTCCGTACGACAGCTTCGTGGTAAGTCGATACGCACCGCCCGCAAGCAGTCCAATGAGCGCCGCGCCCACCGTGACGACGGGATTGATCGCATATCCGACGAGCAGACAGCCGATAAGGTCGGCAACGACTCCCACCGCACCGCCAACGAGCGGGCCGAACATCATTCCCGAGAGGATCACGGGCAGATTTTCAAAGCTGAAGCGCAGAATGTCGCCGCCGCGAATGGCAAGATATTTGCCAAGCACAATGCTCATTGCGCAAAGCACGGCGGAGATGGTCAGAATGCGGAGCGTTCCGAAGACCGCCACGCGGCGACCTCGTTTGATATTTGGCATAAAAAAATCCCCCTTTCCTCGACTTACATAAGGCGAAAGAAAGAAGGCAATGGCGATCCTTTTGCCGTATGAAGCGGGATGCAGAACGCGGGCCGCAAGCCATGCGCTTTTCGTCCCTGCGGCAACTCCCCGTCCGCAGAGCACTTGACGCCCGTGCTCTTACTCTTCTGTACGATGTATGTTCGATAGGTTTCCCTATCGTTCCTTATTATATACCTATGTGCGGAATTTGTCAAGATTTTTCAAAAAATTTCTGCGAGGGGGATTGGCGGTGGGCGGTTTTTGGTACGTCTCCCCTACCATCGAAAATAAAGATCGTACGTCGAGTGCACAAAAAATCTGAAATTTTTAAAATTTTTTTCAAAAAGTGAGACTAAGTGAGACTGGGTGAGACTGTGTGAGACGGGGGGTTGGTGGTATAATATGGGTGCAGAGGACGAACAGGTGCTGTCGCGACCGCCTGTCGGGCTCTGAGAAAAATCATTTCAATCAAGCTACGAAAGGAGAATTACCCTATGGGCAAACGATGCGGCATCGAGCGTCTGCGCTCAGCGTGCTCGCGAGGGACGGCGCGCCGCCTACTCGAACAATATATCAAGCGCTGTCAGGAAAGCGCGGACACTCAGCCCTCCGATGCCAAGCGATCCGCCAAGCAATCGCGCCGACTTCCCAATCTTGCGGGATTTTGCCGCTATCTCAGCATCGGCACCGAAGACTTCCGACACGTCGCCGAGGAGTTTCCCGACGAGATCCGTCCCCTCTTTGCGATCCTTGAGGACGAAGCGCTCAACTCTACCCTCCCCCCTGCCGTCCTATCGGCATACCTCAAACGCAGACTCGGCTACGAGCGAGAAGACGAGGAAATCTCCGCTGAACCCTTGCAAATCTGCTTTGAGCACGATATTCTGGGAGACGGCGAATGAAACAAAAAAAGAAAGCACTCCCCGTCCAAACCTCGCTGACTGTCGCAGGTGTTCCCTCCGAGCGGCAAAAGCAGTTCTTCGACTCGCGTGCTCGCTTCATCGCTTACGGCGGTGCGCGCGGCGGAGGAAAATCCTGGGCACTCCGACGGAAGCTCGTCGCTCTCTGTCTGCGCTACCCCGGCATTCACTGTCTGCTCGTGCGCCGAAGCTACGCCGAACTCAAGTCGAATCACCTCTACCCCTTTCTTCGGGAATACGGAGCTCTTCTTTCTTATTCCGATTCCGAAAAGGCACTTCTCTTTCGCTCGGGTAGCCGCATCGACTTCGGTTACTGCGACTCCGACCGCGACGTGCTCCGCTATCAGGGACAGGAATACGACGTGATCGCCATCGACGAAGCCACTCAGCTCTCGGAATTCCGCTTCTCGATCTTCAAGGCGTGTCTGCGCGGCGTGGGGGAGTATCCTCGTCGAATGTACCTGACCTGCAATCCGGGCGGAATCGGACACGCGTGGGTCAAACGGCTCTTCGTAGATCGGCGATTCCGTCAAGGCGAGAACCCCTCGGACTACGAATTTATCCCAGCCCTCGTCTACGACAACACCGTGCTGACTCGCTCCGACCCCGATTACGTCCGCTCGCTCGAAAGCCTCCCCGACCGTCTGCGCGACGCGTGGCTCTTCGGTCGATGGGACGTCTTTGAGGGACAGTTTTTCCCCGAATTCGACACCGCCGTCCACCTCGCAAAGCACGCCGATCTTCCCGCAACGCTCAAATACTTCGCCGCGCTCGACTACGGCTTCGATATGCTTGCCGCTCTTCTGCTCGGCATCGATCCCGACGGCAATATCTTCGTGCTCTCCGAGCTCTGTGAAGCCGACCTGACCCTCTCCGAAGCGGCACGCCGCGTGGCTTCTCTGTGTCGGAGCTATCCCGTGGAGTTCGTCGTCGCCTCGCCCGACCTCTGGAATCGCCGTCAGGACAGCGGTCGAAGCGGCTTTGAGATCATGCAGTCAGTCGTCGGGATGCCTCCGATGCTCCCTGCCGACGACCGCCGTATCCCAGGTTGGCGTGTTTTGCGTGAGTATCTCTCCACCACGGGCGGCAAAGAACCAAAGCTCCGTATTCTTCCAACCTGCCACGAGCTCATTCGTTCCCTGCCTGCCCTCCTCTGCGACCCTAACCGTCCCGAAGACGCCTCAGGCGAGCCGCACAGCATTACCCACGCCCCCGAAGCGCTCCGCTATGCCCTCATGTCCCGCTGTCCTCCTCCCGTTCCGCACGAATTTAGATTTGTGAAGAAGAGTAGTAAGAATAGCAACAGATGAGATAAGTTACTTTTCTTTCGGGAAAGAAAAGTAACCAAAAGAAAGCAACACCAAATTGATGGGTAACGTTGCCGTACTTCGGCTTTCTGAGGAACAAACTTGCAGTTGAGCGAAGCGAAACATCGTCCCAATCGTTTTGGGAGGCGATTGTTTTAAAATGATTTTCTTAAAAAACTGTAGGGACAGGCGTCCTCGACTGTCCACTCAAAAAAATCAACAGAAAGGACTTTTATGAACCAAAAAAAATTCAATTCCCGTGCACCGCGCTATGCTTTGTTTTCAGGCTTCGGCGGAATCAGTACAAATGCGAGCACAGATTCAAAATCTGCAACCTCAATTGTCAATTTTCGCGTCCGAAAGGACGGAGCACTCGAAAAGCGATGCGGCGCATGCTGTCTGTTTGACCTTGAAGAGAAGATCCGCGCTCTTTGGAGCGGTACAATCCACTCCCACTATTCCGCCTATTTTCTGGCGGGCACGGCTGTGTATCGCTCCGATCTTTCCGAAGAGAGCTTTACCAAAATCGGCACGGTAGCCTCCGCCGAGGGCGACGCAAACTTCTTCTGCCTTCAGGGACAACTTTATCTGACCGACGGTAAGAACGTTTACCGAATCGGAGAGAACTCCATCTCTCCTGCCGTAGGATACGTTCCTCTGCTCGGTAAGGACTGGGACAACGATCGAATGGGAGAGATCTGCGAGCCGCTCAATCTGATGAACCGTCATGCTCGCATCACTTACATCGTTTCCTCCACAAGCTCCATCTTCGTTCGATATCCGAAGCCGATCGCCTCGGTAGAAGCCTTCTACCGCAACGGCGTTCTGCTTTCTCCCGATGATTATGAAATCAACAACGGTCTTTGCGCCCTCGAGATCTTCGGCTTAGAGAAGAACGACACGCTTGAGCTTTTCCTCACTTTTGAAGAGGATGAGGAGTCCCCGCTCTCCATCTTTTGCTCCACCAAGGACGCCGTATTCTTTGGCGCAGGCGCAAAAAGCCGTACCTTTTTCTTCGGCAGTGAGGGCTCGGATATGATGTTCTGCACGAGCTACGTTACGCCCGATTCGCTCACCGAGAGCCGCCGATATTACGACGCCGATCCCCTCTATCTCCCCGAGGGATACGAGTTTCAAATCGGGGACGGAACGTCACCCATTCGCGGAGCGATCCGTCACTACGATTCCCTGCTCATCTTCACCGAAAAGGACACCTGGTCGGCAAACGCCGATTCGACGGGACTCTCCCCGCTCCCCGCGCTCCCCGTCAACGCCGAGCTCGGCTGTGTATCAAGCCACGGCTGTGTTCTCTCGCCCAACGATCCCATCACACTCTCCCGTCACGGTCTGTACCGCTGGCAGAGCCGCGATCCCGAAACTTCTCCCCGCGATGCGATCCGTATTCCGTCGCCGACGGACGGAGATCTCAACCTTGACGATCTTCGGCAGAGCGCCCTCTTTTACGATGCCCTCGCGAACGAGCTCTGGTGGAGCATCCCCTCACGCGGCGAGGTCTGGATCAACTCCCCCGAGAATGGCGAATGGTTCTGCTTTACAGGATTTTCCGCCGAACGTATGTTTGACGCCGACGGCAAGGTTGGCTTTATTCACGGCTCGTGTGTCTTCAAGATGGATTCCACACTGACCTATGACACCGACCGCAATCATCTTGCCAAAAAGATCTCCGCGCACTACGAGAGCGTACCGCTCACTTTTGAAAGCACAAAACCGAAAAACCTCTCCGGCGTCCATACCATCTGCGACCTCGACGGCGCTACCCTTTGTGTGGAGCTTTGCGAGGACAATGAGCGAAGCGTGAAGTGTGAATTGAGTGATCCAGAACACCCGAAGGGCTCCGTGCTCTCCTATCGTCTGCGCTCGGGGCGTTTCCGCTGTGCAACACTTCGCCTTTCCAGCGAGGATTCCGCGCACCTCGTCATCCACGCAATGATGCTCGTAGCGCATTGACAGCACAAGACTATCACACAAAGAAAGGAAATTTATGAACCAAACAACCTCTATTCAAAAGACCTGGCAGCAATACGAGGCGGGCAAGGAATACAAGCGGCGCATCGGGCTCTACGAAACCATCCGTGAGAACGAGCGCTTCTACCGCGGCGACCAGTGGAAGGAGAGTGAGGGAGGAGATCTTCCCCATCCCGTCTTCAACGTCATCCGCCGTGTCGTGGACTACCTGATCTGCTCGGTTGCCGCAGGAAATCTCGAAATCCGTTACACCGATGAAAATCTCCCGTTCCTGACAGACGAAAAGGAAGTCGAACGCCTCCGCGAAGGACTTGCAGTGCTCTCCTCGAACGCGTCCTACCGCTGGGAGCAATCGGCAATGGACCGCAAGCTTATGAAGCTTCTGACCGACGCCGCCATCACGGGCGACGGCGTGCTCTACTGCTATTGGGACCCCGACGCTCGCTCGCCTCAACTCTTCTGCGGCGACATCGTCACCGAGGTCATCGATAACGTCGGACTCTTCGTTTCAGACGTCAACCGTGCCGATCTGCAAGCGCAAGAGTACATCATTCTGGCAGGACGCGCCTCGGTGGCGTCCCTGCGTGAGGAAGCGCGTCAGGCGGGAGTGCGTGAGATGGATCTCTTAAAGATCCTGCCCGACACCGACTACGACGCGCAGAGCGGTACCCTCGGCGGCGTTGAGCTTGAGGGCGACGACGAAGCCAAGGCGACCTACCTCGTCAAATTCTGGCGGGAGGACGGACGCGTACTCTTTGAAAAATCCACGCGTGAGTGCCTCATTCGCCGTGCGCACACCGACTGCCGTCTCTATCCCGTGGCGTATTTCAATTGGCAGGCAAGCAAAAACAGCTTTCACGGCACCTCACCCATCACCTATATGATCCCCAACCAAAAATTCATCAACCGCGCTTACGCGATGGCAATGAAGCATATGCAAAGCACCGCTTTCTCCAAGATCATCTATGATAAATCGAAGATCCCCGAATGGAGCAACGAGGTGGGAGAGGCGATTGCCGCGATGGGTGGGGGAAACATTTCCGACGCCGTTTCGGTGGTCGGCGTAGGCGAGATGCAGTCGGGCTATATGGAGCTCATCGACAGCGCAATCTCGGTCACCAAGGAAATGCTCGGTGCCACCGAGTCTGCTCTTGGAAATACCGAAGCGACCAACACTAGCGCCATCCTTGCTCTGCAAGAAACCTCGCGCATCCCGCTGGAGCAAATCCGCACCGCCTTCCTTGCGTGCATTGAGGATCTTGCCAATATCTGGGCGGATATGATGTGCACCTATTATCCCTCCGAGCGTCTGCTCCCCTACCATACGAAGGACGGCGTACGCGCTGATGCCGTAGACTTTGAGCTTCTCAAGCGCGGTTTTCTCAGTGCTCGCATCGACGTTGCCGAGCTGAGCCGCTACACCGCCGCGGGTGCGCAGAATATGCTGGATAAGCTCCTCGAGCTCGGCTATCTTTCCCCCGCGTCCTATATTCGCCGCCTGCCCTCGGGACTTGTCTGCGACCGACAAGCGCTTCTGGAGGAGATTGACGCACACGAGAAAACGCAAGAAAACGAGGAAACATCCGATGAATGACGTGGTGCAAAACGAGTTTTTGAACGGAACAGACGCCGTCGAAACGATCGAGCCTGTTGTCGAGCCTATCGAAGAAAACGAAACGGCACAGCCAGACCCGATCCTCTCCGAGGTAACTGCGCTTCGCACGGAGCTTTCCGAGCTTCGCCGTGAGCTGGATCTGCGTCGACACGCCGACGAGGTCAACCGACGCAACGCTTCTCTCTCCGCAGGTCGCGTGGGGACAAACGTTGCCCCCGAATACTACACCCCCGATGAGGTCCGCGCGATGTCCCCCACGGAGGTGCGTGAAAATTACGAAAAAATCCGCGCATCAATGAAAAAGTGGTAAATTCACCACAAAAACTACAAATTTAATTTTTTAAACAAAGAAAGGAATTTTTACTTATGGCTATTAACAATTTTATCCCTACCGTTTGGAGCGAAAATCTTTATCAGGCACTCGACAAGAAATACATTGCAGTCGCAAACTGTAACCGCGAATTTGAGGGCGATATCACCTCGAAGGGCTCGGTTGTCAAAATCTGCGGTGTCGGTGACATCACCATCGGTAATTACACCAAGAACTCCGATATGAGCTCTCCTCAGATTCTTTCCGACACCGTACGCGAGCTGACCATCGACCGCGCCAAGTACTTCAATTTCCAGATCGACGACGTTGACCGCGCGCAGGCAATGCCTCATTTGATGGACGCCGCAATGAAGGTTGCCGCCGATTCGCTGGCAAATGAAGCCGACAAATATATTTACGATCTCTGCCTCTCCACCACCCCTCAGATTAAAACGGAGGTCAACGAGAGCAGCTTGATGAGCACCCTTCTCAAGGGCCGTCAGAAACTTTGGGAAATAGGCGCAAGCGACTTTTCCGACGTTGTTCTTGAAATCACCCCCTCGATTGCAACGCTCTTGATGCAGGCAGAAATCAAGTTCGATACCAACAACTCGGACACTATCCGCAACGGCTGTCTCGGTAAATTCGCCGGCATGGAGGTATTCGTATCCAACAATCTTTCCACCGAGCGCGACGGTCTGTATCTGATGTCGAAATGTATTATGCGTACCAAGCGTGCCGTCGCTTTTGCCGAGCAGCTCTCCGAGGTAGAGGCATACCGTCCCGAAAAACGCTTTGCCGATGCCGTCAAGGGTCTGCACCTCTATGGCGCCGAGATCGTATATCCCAACGAGCTTGTCATCCTCGATCTCTCGGTGATGAGTCCGGTCAATGAATAAGCAAGGAGCGTGATCCCGCTTGAAAAATCGCGATATTTATGAAAACGCCCTGCGAATTCTGGCACAGAGCACCATGATGGGCGAGAACGAGGATTTTGAAGAGCGTGCGCCCTATCTGATCGCGTCCTTCTGCACCGAGGCGCTCGAGATCAACCGCCATTTGTGCGAAGCACTCGGAAAGACACCGATCTCCGACTTTGAGCGCGTTTGGCTTCCCTTAGAGGAGAACTTTCCGCTCATTGACCGTCTTGCTCCCATCGCATGCCTGTATCTTGCGGCAATGCTGATCCTCGACGAGGACGGTGAGACCTCGGATAAGCTTTACGCGCGCTACTGCGAAAAGCTGACTGCACTCTGGCAAGAAATTCCCGCGATACTTGAAAAAATCAAGGAAAAATATTTCCACAAATAAACCAACAAACAAAAGCGCTCTGCCTTCGGGCAGAGCGCTCAGTTTGTACGCGTTATGCGTTTATTGGATTATTTTACGATATTGCCTGCCGCGTCAACCGTAACGGTCATTGCACGAGAGGTGACCGACAGACCCATAGCATCCGTGTAGGTCATCGTTGCCGTGAAGGTAACACCCTCAGGCATATTGGTTGCATCTACAGGAATGTTATAGATCGTAAAGCCTGCGATCATCTTTGCGCCAAGGCTGCCTGCGGTGACGTTATTTTCACCAACGCCATGCGCGCTGTATACCGTCAGGAAGTCGTAAAGCTTGCATCCCGTTCCCGTAGCACCCGTATCATCGTGCGCGTTTGCATCCGAAGTATTGAATACCTTGGTCTGGAGAACGCCGTTTGCATCCTTGTAGGTTGCAACAACGTTCATATTGACGTTGGAAATCGTGTTCTTCTCGAGATACGAGGGAGCGAGGAAGCGGATTGCGTACTTGCCGTCCTTGATCTCAAGGCTGCGCTGTACGGCAACTGCCTGCAGATAGTCGGGAACCGACTTCACAAGACCGTTCGCATCCTGAATGATCATCTTATCGAACTCCTTCGCGGAGATCTGCTGAATGTCAATCAGCTTCGAAATTTTCAGCTCGTCTGCGGTGATCGCGCCTCTGCCCATATCCTTGCCGGGCTCCTCGGCGGGAGCACCGATCGTCTTGGTAACGTGTCCGTTGATCCAAGAGCCGTATGCCGATGCGCCGAATACCTTTGCACCGAAGTTTGCAAGATAGATATTCGAAGCGTTGACAACGCCGTTGTTCATCCAGAGCAGCATAAAGTCTCTACCGCCGCTGACCGCGAGGTTCGTGAGGTTGAGGTATGCCCAGTTATCTGCGTTGGCAAGCACACCGCCGCCGTTCGAGTTGTTGCCGCCGCCGTAGTAGCCCATCAGACCGTTTGCATAGCTGATTGCGGTAACGGTGCAGTTCACTACGGAATCCGAAATATTCATCGTTACGGTGTTGGTCTTGCTCGTTCCGTTCGAAGAGTCGGCACCGATCAGACCGCCTGCCTGCTTTTGGGCAACCGTCGACTCGACGATACCCGCAACGTAAACCTGCTTGATGTTGACCGTCACGGGCTTGGTTGCCGCCTTGACGTTCAACTGACCGATCAGACCGCCCGTGGTTCCGCCGCTCTGTACGACAGCGTTCTTCACGGTGACCTTCTGAATGGTGACGTTGGCATCGGTTGCCACCAACGTACCGACGATCGCACCTGCGTTTCCTTCCGTGTAGTTCACCGTAACACGGTCCACGTTCAGGTTTTCAATGATAACGTCTGCGCTTGCGTTAATCGTGGTAGCGATCAAACCGCCGTCCGATACGACAACGCTCTTAATGGTGTGTCCCTGTCCGTCAAAGTGACCTGCGAAGTTTGCGGCGAGGGTGGAAATACCCTCATCCCAACCGTCAAGGTCAGCGTCAAGGACGACCTTCTTGCCTGCGAAATCCTTATCCGACTTTGCGATCAGCTCCCAGTCGGCAAGGTTCTTGATGGTAAAGGTGGTTTCAGTGTCATAGTTCGAAAGATCCAGCGTGGGAATTCCCTCGGGTCTGCCGATCTTGTAGAGGAATCCGCCGTCCATCGTGATGACGTCGGTTGCCTGAGCTACGACCTTCGGAAGCTCCATACGGAAGCTTGCGGGGGGATCGTCGTCCATGATTGCTTCGCGCGCCGCAAGCGACTCAATGGTAATATTCGAACGGTCCTGGTTGGGTCCGAGACCCTTCGTACGAACGCCGTTGAGCCAAGAAGCGTATGCCGATGCACCAAAGACCGCCTCGTTCACGCCATCTACGAAATAAAGTGCCGAATAGTTGATCGTGCCGTTCCACATCCACATAACGGTGTAGTTTTTCATCGTACCGCCAATGACGATGCTCGAAAGATTGATCGTATATTGATTCTTCGTACCAATACCGTACGAATAGCCGATCAAGCCGTTTGCCTTGCCCGCCGTATTGTCGTCAGCGAGCGATACGTTACAGAGCGTGACCGTCTGAGAAATATTCATCACGCCTGCGGTCGATTTGTCGTTACCGACGATACCGCCTGCATAACCGTTGTTCGTCGAAGTTACAATTGCCTCAATCAAAACGTAAGAAATATCCACCTTTGCCGCTGCATCAGCGAGCACCATGTAACCAATGATACCGCCCGTGTCGCTAGCACCTGCGACCGAGCAAGCCACATCGGCAGACACCTTTTTAATGGTAATCGTTCCGTTCGAGTTGATCGAGCTGATGAGAAGTCCTGCATATCCGACCGCAGCATTCACGTCAACGTTCTCGAGAAGAAGGTTCTGAATGGTTGCGCTTCCCGTGATGGTCGTAGCGATCAGAGCCTTGCCATCCACGAGAGCGTTCGAGATTTTCTTGCCGTTACCCTCAAAGGTTCCCTTGAAGTCGGGAGAGAGGGTCTTCAGCTTAGCAGCGGTTGCGTCAATGTCTGCGGTAAGAGCAACCGTCTTGCCGTCAAAGTCCAGATTCTGTGCCGCGAGAGTATTCCAATCGTCGACAGACGCGATCGAGTAGTCCGCGCCCTCTGCGCTCGCCGTGATCATTCCCATCGGAATCATCGTCAGGAGCATCACGAGTACCAGAATCAAAGAAGTAATTTTTTGAATTCTATGTTTCATACGATTCCTTCCTTTCGTGTCGTATTAGTTGCCGGGAGCAACGCCGTTGCCCCAATCCATACCGTTACCCGCGCCGGAAGATACGGGAGAAATCTTGATATCTGCCATAATCGGACGGTGTCCCGAGGAGATGCGCAACAGTCCTTCGTTGAGGAAGCGGTACGCAAGCGCCTCTGCCTTATCGGTAGGAATCAGAATATGGTCGATCGGGTTTGCAAACATTCCGTGGTTGAGCGATTCGGCGGTGTAATGATCGCCCCAAGCGGGATTGCCATGCTCATCTCTCACAAGCTTACTTGCCGAGTTGAGGGTCGTATCCTTGATGGTCGCATTAAAGTTACCGTCCGAGTACTTGGAGTTGAGGTCACCCATAATAAAGATCGGAACACCTGCATACTGCGCTTCCAGATCCTTATAGATGCGGTTGATGACCTGTCCGTTGGTCAGACCCTCGTATTCTGCAGGACCGTCGGCATTCTTGTCGTTGGGGTTGAATTTTGCGCTCTCACCTGCGTAGTGAACGTCCATTACGATGACCTTGACCGAAGGATCGTCAATTCTCGAGAAGAGACCCCAATACCACGGGTGCATTCCGTTGAACTGACCCTGTCCGCTCGCTTCGAGCTTCCATACGTCCTTCTGATAGAGGATCGCCGTCATTCTGTTGTGCTGTCCAAGGAGATCATACTTGTGACCGACACGAGCCATCAGCTCGTCAAAGAAGTAACCCTCGGACTCATAGATCTTACCCTGCTGCATTTCCTGCAGACCGACAAAGTCGGGCAGGTACTTCAGGTATACCTGAGAGAGGATCTCCAGACGGTCGGTATACTCGATATCGTTTGCCTGCTCATAGCTCAGCGCGTCGAGGATGACCGTAACGTTGTTCGACATCAAACGAAGGTTGGTTCCCTCGGAACGCTCAAAGAGGTAAGAAGAATAGTCAAAAGTCTTTGCCGCATTGACCGTATTCGCGTTTGCGCGGTAGAGCTCGACGATCACCTCGGGAGTTTCGCCCGAAACAAGGTAGTTATCGAACGCGATGTAAACGTACTTATCCTGATTCTGAATGAGGTAGCCGTCCTTCTGTACGTTTTCATAAATGGTCGTGCTGTATTCGTAGTTCGTCTTACCGATAACGATGCGGTACTCTGCCGCACTCATCTTGGAATCCTTGATGTACTCAAGCTTGTATCCCGTGTCCGCACCGATCTTCGCGATCAGCTCGTCAGCAACGAAGCGGTCGTAGACCGTGTAGTTTGCGGGAAGAACGATGACGTACTTGGAAAGGCTCTCGCCAAGCAGCTTCGCATCTCTGTAGGGGTAGCTCTCGGGGTTCTTCATCGAAATGAGCGAACCCGGAAGCGTTACGGTCAGCTTGCCGTTCTCCGCAGTGCAGGTGTCGGGCGTGATTGCCTCAAGCAGTGCATTTCCCGCTGCCTTGATGGTATCCGTCGTATGACCCATTGCATAAATATGTCCGTTCATCTCGTACAGCACGTAGCCGTTGTAGGTCAGATCGGATACCTTGCTTCCGAGGACACTCTTGGGATCGTTGCCGATATAGATCGCCTTTTCCCCCGAAGAAGGCTTTTCCTTTGTGACGAAAAGAACGTCGGTCTTTTCGCTCAACGCTGCTGCCAGCTCTTCGGCATACGCGTCGCAATGATCGTTCTTACTGACGAGGACAAACTGTGCCTTGCCGCCTTTGATCAGATCAAAGGCCTTCGGTACAGGTACAGGCGCGGGCGCGGGCTCGTCGCCACCTTGATTGTTGTCGCCACCTTGATTGTCGTCGCCGCCTTGATTGTCGTCGCCGCCGTCGGGGGTGGGCGTCTGATTGTCATCGCCGCCGTCGGGGGTGGGCGTCTTGTCGTCGTCATTGCCCTCGTCATCCTTTGCGTCGTCCGCCACCGTGGTGGTTTCAGTCGCATCGGTATCGGAGGACTCTTCGTCCTGATTCACACATGCCACAACCGCAAATACCATCAGTAATGCGAGTAGCATCGCTACGATTTTTTTCATTCCAATACTCATAGCTTATTTTTCTCCTTTTGCCAAGATTTTTTTGGATGGTGATAGTATATCAAATTTTCACGATTTTGTCAATCATAAATAGATAAAAACCGATCATCTTCCGATGAATTTCGATATTTTACACAAACACCTTTCCCTGTTTTCGTGATTTTTCACAAATCCTTTTCGCGAAGAATTTTTTGAGGTCTTACTTGGGATCTGACGCAACGCCGTTGCCCCAATCCATACCGTTCCCCGCGCCGGAAGATACGGGATAAAGCTTGACGTCTGCCATGATCGGACGGTGTCCCGAGGAGATGCCCATCAGTCCTTCGTTGATAAAGCGGTACGCAAGTGCCTCTGCCTTATCGGTAGGAACGAGAATGTGGTCGATCGGGTCTGCGTACATCGCGTGGTTGAGAGAAACGTCGGTGTAATGGTCGCCCCAAGCGGGATTGCCCGCCTCATCTCTCACAAGCTTACTTGCCGAGTTGAGGGTCGTATCCTTGATGGTCGCATTAAAGTTACCGCCCGTGTACTTGGAGTTGAAGTCACCCATCACGAAGATCGGAAGACCTGCGTACTGCGCTTCGAGCTCCTTGTAGATGATGTTGATCACCTGTCCGTTGGTCAGACCGTCGTATTCGGCAGGACCGTCCGCGTATTTGTTGGTGTGGTCAAATTTGACACTCTCGCCTGCGTAGTGAATATCCAAGACGATGACCTGTACCGTCGGATCGTCCACTCTCGAGAAGAGACCCCAATACCACGGGTGCATTGCGTTGAACTGACCGTGTCCGCTTGCCTCAAGCTTCCATACGTCGGTCTGGTAGAAGATTGCCGTCATTCTGTCGGTCTGACCCAGCATCGAGTACTTGTGACCGAGCTTTTCCTGAAGCAGTCCGTACATATCGATGTCATAATCACTTCCGTAATAGCTCTCCTCGAGCGAGGGCTCATACTGTACCTCCTGCAAGCCGATAAAGTCGGGCATATACTTCAGGTACATCTGAGCGAGGATCTCCATACGGTCGGTCCACTCGATGTCGTTGGCTCTTTCATAGCTGTACGCGTCCTGAACGACCGTGACGTTGTTCGACATCAGACGAATGCTCGTGTCCTCGGGACGCTCGAAGAGGTAAGAAGAATAGTCAAAGGTCTTTGCCGCGTTGACCGTATTCGCGTTTGCGCGGTAGAGATCAACGATCACCTCGGGAGTTTCGCCCGAAACAAGGTAGTTATCGAATGCGATGTAAACGCCCTTGCCCTCACTCTGAATGAGGTAGCCGTCCTTCTGCACGTTGTTGCATACCGTCGTGCTGTAAGGATAGCTCGTTTTACCGATATAGATACGGTACTCAACTACGGTCATCTTGGAATCCTTGATGTACTCCAGCTTGTAGCCCGTGTCCGCACCGATCTTCGCGATCAGCTCGTCAGCGACGAAACGCTCGTAGACCGTGTAGTTTGCGGGCAGAACGATGATATACTTGGAAAGGCTCTCGCCAAGCAGCTTCGCATCTCTGTAGAGGTAGCTCTCGGGGTTCTTCATCGAAATGAGCGAACCGGGAAGCGTTACGGTCAGCTTGCCGTCCTCCGAAGTGCAGGTGTCGGGCGTGATCGCATTGAGCAGCGAATTGGCAGCTTCCTTGATGGTATCCGTCGTATGACCCATTGCATAAATATGTCCGTTCATCTCGTACAGCACGTAGCCGTTGTAGGTCAGATCGGATACCTTGCTTCCGA
>JAGBSP010000029.1 GCA_017631855.1 Clostridia bacterium
CGTAAAGAGTATTCGGACAATTAAAAAAGAGGCGATGACATCGCCTCTTTTTTGTATTCCTATTTTTAAGCTTTTTGAAAAGAGTAGGGGAGTTTGAGGGGAAGAGAGAAACTTTTTCCAAAAAGTTTCTCTCTTCCCCTCAATATCTATTCATTTATCAATCAAAATATCCGAGTCTGTAAAGAAGCTCTGCGATGAGCACCGCGCCGCCTGCTGCGCCACGAAGCGTGTTATGCGACAGACCGACGAACTTGTAATCGTAGATAATATCCTCGCGCAGTCTGCCCACGGTGACGCCCATACCGCCGTAAATGTCACGGTCAAGCGCTGCCTGAGGACGGTTATCCTCCTCAAAGTAGGTGATAAACTGCTCGGGAGCATTGGGAAGTCCGAGCTCCTGCGGCTTGCCCGAGAACTCTGCCCAATCCTTGAGAATCTGCTCCTTGGTGGGCTTGTTTTCAAACTTTACGAATACTGCCGCCGTGTGACCGTCCGAAACGGGAACACGGATGCACTGCGTGGTAATGACGGGCGCGTCCGCCTTGACGATCTCGCCGTTCTCAACCTTACCCCAAACGCGCAGAGGCTCCTGCTCGCTCTTCTCTTCCTCACCGCCAATGTAAGGAATGATGTTGTCGATCATCTCGGGCCACTCCTTAAAGGTCTTACCTGCACCCGAAATTGCCTGATAAGTAGTCGCAACGACTTCCTTGATTCCGTACTTACGCAGAGGCGTGAGTGCGGGAACGTAGGACTGGATCGAGCAGTTCGGCTTGACGGCAATAAATCCGCGCTTGGTGCCAAGGCGCTTTCTCTGTGCCGCAATGACCTCAAGGTGCGCATCGTTGATCTCCGGAATCACCATTGGAACGTCGGGCGTCCAACGGTTTGCCGAATTGTTCGAAACCACGGGAATCTCTGCCTTAGCATAGGCTTCCTCGAGTGCCTTGATTTCGTCCTTCTTCATATCGACGGCGCAGAACACGAAAGAAACGAGCTTGCCCACTTCCTCGATCTGCGCCGCGTCCATCACGACCATATCCGCATACTTTTCGGGCATCGGAGTCTTCATCTTCCAACGCTCACCCACCGCCTCACGGTAGGTCTTTCCTGCCGAACGGGCAGACGCCGCAAGGGCGGTTACCTCAAAATAGGGATGATTTTCAAGAAGTGTCAGAAATCTCTGACCAACCATACCTGTAGCGCCAACGACGCCAACCTTCATCTTTTCCATTGTTCTCTATCCTTTCAAAATATCAATTCAAAATACAATATATTATATCATATCACATTCTTTTCGGAAAATCAACATTTTTTCGGTATAAAAATTCAAAATATCGAATAGAATTTTTATCCATTCTGTCCAATGGTGCGAGCGTAGACCTCGTTGCGAGAAAGTCCGAGTGCCTTTGCCGTCGCCTTGATTGCTTCGTTTCGGCTCATTCCCTCTCGAAGATACGCCGCCACGGTGTCCTCAACCGATGCCATCGGTGCTTCGGTCTTAGGCTCTCCCGCGCCGCCCTCGATGACAAGAACGTATTCGCCGCGCGGCTCTCTTTGCTCATAATATGCAATCGCACCCGAAATGGTGGTACGCAAAATTTCCTCGTTGAGCTTGGTCAGCTCACGGCAAAGCGAAATTCTTCGCTCGCCGCCAAGCACTTCCGAAAGATCGGTCAGCGTGCGCAAAAGCTTATGCGGTGCTTCGTGCAAAAGAAAGGTTCTCTCCTCGCGGGAAAGCACCGCAAGACGCTCGCGTCTTTCCTTTTTCGGAACGGGAAGAAATCCCTCAAACACAAAGCGCGCCGTGGGAAGTCCCGAGAGAGTCAGTGCCGTCACAAAGGCACACGCACCGGGAATCGAGGTCACGGGAATTTCACGCGCGGCGCAAAGCGCCACAAGATCCTCGCCGGGATCGGAGATGGCGGGCGTGCCCGCATCGGTAATCAGCGCGCACGATTCGCCTACCGAAAGACGGTCGCAAATCTCCTCGCCGCGCTCACGGCGGTTGTGCTCGTGATAAGACACCATCGGCTTGGAAATGCCAAGATGTGTCAAAAGGCGCAGAGAGTTTCTCGTATCCTCCGCTGCAATAAAATCGACCTCGGAGAGCACCTTGATCGCACGCTCGCTCAGATCCGAAAGATTTCCGATCGGCGTTGCGACAAGATAAAGCATACCGCCGCGGATTTGATTTTTCGTTTCGTCTTGTCTCATAAAAAGAATCCTTTCCGTTCGTATCACGAACGAAATGCCAAAGCTCGGAATATCCTGTCAGTAGACTAACTATCGAAAGGAACCGTTATGGCAATTAAAATTTATATCGATCAGGGGCACAATCCCTTAAATCCCAACGCAGGTGCCGAGGGCAACGGACTGCGTGAGCAGGATATCGTTTATGCCGTCGGCATCGAGCTTGCAGAGCTTCTTCGCCAAAACCCGAATTTCGAGGTTCGACTCTCGCGCCCGACACCCGATACGCAGATCGGTTCGTCCAACAGCACAAGCCTGAGACTCCGCGTCGAGGATGCCAACGCGTGGGGCGCGGATTATTTTATCAGCATCCACACCAATGCGTCCACCATACCGTCGGCAACGGGAAGCGAAGCCTTCGCCTATTCCCGTCCGTCGGTCTCGTTCTCGCTTGGGGAGGATATTCTCACTTGGCTCAACCGCACCACAGGGCTTCGCAACCGCGGAATGCAGGTGCGCTCGGGACTCTACGTCCTGCGCCGCACGGCAATGCCCGCCGTGCTCGTCGAGCTTGGATTTATCACCAATCCGTCCGATGCCGCGCTGATGTCCGAGCGGCCCGACCTCTTTGCCGAGGGGATTTACCGCGGAATTCTCGAATATACGGGCGTGTAGCGTTTATCCCACACGAGATCCTTCGCTACACCACCCTCATCGTTGTCATTCTTGAGCGAAGCGAAGAATCTCGATGAGGATGGCTTCACTCGAGGATGACACGTGTGGGATAAGATCGTATTTTGTTTAAGAATTTTCGCACATCCTAAGAAGCTCTTCCTCGGAAATCACCGTCACACCGAGATCGCGCGCCTTGGTCAGCTTACTGCCCGCCGCCTCTCCCGCAACGACGTAAGAGGTCTTTTTCGAGACCGACGAGGACACCTTGCCACCGCGCTTCTTGATCATCTCTGCTGCTTCATCGCGCGACATCGTGGGAAGCGTACCCGTCAGAACGAAGGTAAGACCCGAGAATCGGTCGCCCACAGGCTCCGCGGTCGATACCGTCAGCACCCCTGCCGCACAAAGCCGTGCACAGAGCGCGCGGTTCTTCTCGTGCGAGAAAAATTCCACCACGCACGCCGCCGTAATCGGTCCAACGTCATCCATCGCGCAAAGCTCCTCTGCGGTCGCGTTCATCAGAGCATCAAGCGTACCGTATCTCGCGGCAAGTGCCGTCGCCGCCACCTCACCGATGTTGCGAATACCTAACGCATAGACGAGGCGTTCAAGTCCGCGTGACTTGGACGCTTCGATCGCGTCGATGAGCTTCTTTGCCGACTTTTCTCCCATACGATCAAGCCCCTCGATCTGCTCGGGACGGAGCGAATAAAGGTCCGACGCATCCGAAATCAGCGAATTTGCAAGCAACAGCTCAACCACCTGCGGACCCATGCCGTCAATGTTCATCGCGCCCTTCGAGGCAAAATGCTCGATACTGCGCGAGAGCTGTGCGGGACACGCGCTGTTGGTACAGCGGAGTGCCGCCTCGTCCTCATCGCGGTACACGGGTTCTCCGCAGGACGGACAAACTGTCGGCATTTCAAAAACGCGTTCACTTCCGTCTCTTTTCTCAGGAAGAGAGGAAACAACCTCGGGAATAATGTCGCCCGCCTTGCGAACGATGATTTCGTCGCCGAGCATAATATCGCGTGCACGGATAAAATCAAGATTGTGAAGCGTCGCGCGGCTCACCGTCGTACCCGCAAGACGCACGGGGGCGAGCTGTGCCGTCGGGGTCAGAACACCCGTACGACCGACCGCAATCGTAATATCAAGAAGCTTCGTCGCCTTTTCCTCGGGGGGAAATTTGTAGGCAGCCGCCCAACGCGGCGTGTTGGTTCCCTCTCCCACACGGCGGCGATCCTCGAGTAAATCGAGCTTGAGCACCACGCCGTCAATGTCGTAGGCAAGGCGGTCGCGCGCTTCTCCGATCTTCTCAATGTGAGAGATCACCTCGGACGCATTCTTTGCGACCGTGCGCATCGGAAGCACCTTGAATCCGAGCGACGAGAGACGCTCAAGCGTTTCGGTGTGAGAGACGGGTGCGTGTCCGTCGCGATAAAGCGAGCCTTCTTGGAAGTTAAAAACAAAAATATCGAGTCCGCGCTCAGCGGTGATCTTCGAATCGAGCTGACGCAGAGAGCCTGCCGCCGCGTTTCTTGGATTCGCCATCAGCGCCTTGCCCTCTTCCTCACGGCGGGCGTTGATCTTCTCAAACACCGCGCGCGGCATAAATACCTCACCGCGTACCGTCAGAGAAAGCGGCTCGGGCAGACGAAGCGGAATCGAGGGAATGGTCTTGAGGTTTTGCGTCACGTCCTCGCCTACCGTACCGTCACCGCGTGTTGCGCCGCGAACAAAGAGTCCGTCCTCGTAGACGAGCGACACCGAAAGACCGTCGATCTTCGGCTCTACCGAATAGGAGGGGGAGGCGATCTCTTCTGCCATCCGAGCGCAAAAATCCTGGACCTCGGAGAAGGAAAAGACGTCAGAGAGCGAGTCCATCCGTACCGAGTGGACAACCTTCTCGAACTTGTCGAGCGGCTTTCCTCCGACGCGTTGCGAGGGAGAAGCGGGATCAAAATAGTCGGGATCCTCCGCCTCAAGACGAAGAAGCTCGGCATAGAGCATATCGTATTCGTAGTCTGAAATTTCGGGCGAGTCGTAGACGTAATAGCGCTCGGCGTGATAGCGAAGCGTATTTCTCAAAAAATCAATGCGATCTCTCGTCTTATTTTCCATAAAAACCTCTTTGAGTGTTTTTTCTAAACATATTATATATATTATAGCATATTTCTTTGAAAATGAAAACGGTTTTTTAAAAACTCTTTCAGATTAAAAAAATGCGGTGTGCTATCCCGTTATACTTTTTAGAGTTGTCCGACGGAATGAAACGAACGGCGCCTTCATAAGGTTAGATAACGGAGGTAGACTATGATCATTCTCTTTACCGTACTCATCCTTCTTGTGATCCTTGTCAACGGCTGGACCGATGCGCCAAACGCGATTGCGGGATGTATTTCAACGCGTGCGATGACGCCACCCGCGGCACTTGCGATGGCGGCGGTCTGCACTTTTGTGGGTGCGATCGGAATGGCGCTGTTCAATACGCGCGTCGCGCAAACCCTTTGGGGCATCGTCGACTTCGGAGAAGATCCCGAAACAGCACTCTCCTCTCTCACCGCAGGACTTGCCGCCGTCATCCTTTGGGCGCTCATCGCTTGGCGCTTCGGTATTCCGACGAGCGAAAGCCATGCACTCATTTCGGGTCTGACGGGTGCTGCACTTGCCCAAACGATGAGCCTTGATGCCATCAATA
Source organism: Clostridia bacterium (assembly GCA_017631855.1). Classification (GTDB taxonomy): domain Bacteria; phylum Bacillota; class Clostridia; order Oscillospirales; family CAG-272; genus HGM12713. Next base: position 5,570 of record JAGBSP010000029.1, read on the forward strand.
TGCAGGAATGGGGACTCGTCCTCCTCGGGCTCTTTGCCACCACGCTCCCCGCGGCACTGCTCGGTTGGCTCTTTATTTCGGTTCTCCAAAAATTTTTCGCAGGAAAAGAGCGCCGCCGTGTGATGCGGAATTTTCTGCGAACACAGCGCGCAAGCGCCGCCCTCAGCGCACTTCTGCACGGTGCGCAGGACTCGCAAAAATTTATGGGCGTCTATCTGCTCGGGCTCTCGCTCACCAAGCCTTCTCTTCGGGAGGACACCTCTCTTCCGATGCCCATCATTCTCATCTGCGCGTCGGTGATGACGCTTGGCACAATGCTCGGCGGAGCAAAAATCATCAAAAAGGTCGGGGTGGATATGACCGATCTCGACGCGGCGGGCGGAAGCGCCTCGGACGCCGCATCCTCGGTTCTTCTTGCCGTTTGCTCCTTCTTTGGCATTCCCGCCAGCACAACGCATTCCAAGGCGTGCGCGATGATGGGAACGGGACTTGGCAAGCGAGGCGGGATCGACCTTCGCATCGTGTCGCAAATGCTTGCGGCGTGGACGCTCACCTTCCCCATCTGCGGCACAATCGGTTTTCTGCTCGCGCGTTTATTTTCCCATGTTCCCATCGTCCACTAACCATTCGAAAGGGTGTGATACGAATGAAATACGATTATTTTGAAACGCTGGAACAGCTCTCCTTGCACGCAAGCGACGCCGTCCGCCTTGCGTGCGCACCGAAACCGTCGGGCGATACCAAAAGCATTTCTTCCCTGAGGAAACGCTCCGACAAGCTCATTTGCGAACTCGAGGATGCCCTCTTTTCCGACTTTCTCCCTCCCTTGGAGCGCGAAACCATCGCAGGGTGTGCGCACTGTCTTTCGCGCGTGGTCGATCAGGCATCCGAGCTTCTCTGTCACGCATCCTACGCGCCACCCTTGGAGCGGCAGAACGAGGAAGGTCTGGTTTGCCTGCGCCTTTGTGAAAAGATGTGCGAGGCAATTTCTCTTCTGAGACGCATCCGTAAACCCGACGAGCTCCCCGATATGCAGGGGTTTCGCTCTCTTCTTGCCGAGGGACGGCGCGCGCACGGCGCGATGCTCTCGCGTGTTCATTCGGGAATTCTCCCCAAAAGCGCGGCACAAACCATTATCCTTACAGGCAGACTTCGCGCCGAAATCTCACACGCGTTTGATGTACTCGTGGAAATTATGCTCAACAATATTTGAGAGAATTTCAGAAAAATCTCTGTCCCTCTTGAAAAAATTCCGTATATGTGGTATAGTATAAGGGAACACTACCGAAAGGATCAAAGTAACTCCATGAATTTCAGGAATTTTTTCAAGTCGCTGCTCCGCGATACCTCGATCTATTTTACGATCATGACCGCCCTCTATTCGCTTGGAATGCTGATCGTCAACGTCAGAGAAGAAAAGGTTCTGCTCCGTGCCGACACACTCTGCTTCCTCTTCCTCTTTGCGCTTCTGGCGGCGCTTGGTCATAGCGTGCTCCGTATTTCTTCGATCGTGCGTGCGGCTCGTCTGCTTCTGCACTATGTAATTTTGGCGCTTTCCTTCTACCTCTGCTTGCTTCTTCCAAACGGAATGAAGACGGCACAGGTTTTCGTCGGACTTGTGCTCTTCACCATCGTCTATTGGATCGGCGCTGGTCTGGTCCATATCTTCACGGCACGCTTCCGCAAGAATAGCGAGCACTCCGAAAATTACGAAAAGCAGTTCCAGAAAAAGCGCTGATTCCCTTGAGTTTCCCTGATCCGAAAAAACGGAAAGGGTGTACTCTGATGAAAGCAATCATACTTCGGCTGTCAAGCCTTTCTCTTCTCCTCGCCGTGCTCCTTTGGAGCTCTGCCTGCCGAGCGAACACGTCGCTCCCCACCGTGCAGGAAGCCCCCACCGAGCCGCCGTCCTCTGCCATTGTGGCAGAAGGCAAGGAGATGGGAGAGGAGTATCTTGACAGCTTTGTTTTTTTCGGTGAATCTACGACCTATCACCTCAAAAGCCGAGGGGTTCTGCGCGGCGGCGTAAATACAACGCAGGTTTGGGGCACCGATGGCGGCACGGCAATGCTCGACCCATCGATCGCTTCTCTGCGCATTCGTTACCCCGAAACGGGCGAGCTTCTCACGCTCTCGGAGGCGGCAAAACGAAAAAAGCCAGAACGCATCTTTCTCTGCTTCGGACTCAACGGCGCCGTACAATTCAAAAAGCGCGGCGGCGACTATTTCAAGGACTGTTACCGCCTGCTTCTGAACGAAATCAGAACAGCATCTCCCGAAACGAAGATTGTCATCGCGTCCTGCTTTCCCGTGGCGGAAAATATGGATATGAGCCGATATTCGGTGACCCTCGACGAGCTGAATGAAATCATTGAGATCATCAACGGCTGGACGATCAAGCTCTGCGAGGAGGAGCGACTTCCCTATCTTGCCGTCAGCGAAAATCTCAAGGATGAGCACGGACGGCTGAAAACCGAATATCAAAACGGTGACGGACATCATCTGACGCGTGAAGCGTATCTTGCAATTTTAAACTATCTGCGCACGCACGCAGTAAAATAATGTTGGAGGTACTATGAAACGATTTTTAGTGGTTCTTTTATTGATGACTCTTCTGCTTTCTTCTTGCGCAAAAAAAGAAAAAACCTATGCGGACGATCTTCCCTGCGCGGAGCTTGCCGATACCGTCGAGGAGCAGATTCCAGTCGATTTCGGCTACGAGACCTTTGGCGGTGAGCATCTTCGCTATTATTTTGAAGATACGAAGCTGCACGACGACGCCTGCCTGCGGTATACCGTGCGCTCCGAGGACATTGGTGAGTTCGGCATCTTCCATACGCCCGACGAAGCCTCGCGCCAAGAGATCGAAGACCTCTGTGAGGATTATCTCGAAACGCTACGCGAAGAAAAAACCACCTTTATCGAAAGCTACGCCCCCGAAGAAGTGCCAAAGCTCGAGCGCGCCGAGGTCCGCTCCTTCGGTAACTATACCGTCTATGCCATCCTCTCCGACGACGACCGCGAGCTTTTGTTTGATACGGTGGAGAAAAAATTAGTAAAGGAATAGTTTTAGGAACCTTTCTTTCGAGAAAGGTTCCTAACCTCCAAAGAACTTGCAAACAAGTTATTGATTTGTTTCTTCAATTCTTTGTACAGACTTCGACTTTCTGAGGAGTAAACCTTTTGGACACTACGTACCAAGAGGTTTAGGTTGCGATTTTTATTAAAACTATTTTTGTGTTAAGTTTTTGAGATTCGTAAGAACTTTTTTCAAAAAGTTCTTCCGTGGGGCGTGGGGCTAGCCCCACAAACACGCCTCCCCAACAAAATATGGGACAGAGGAAATCCTCTGTCCCATATTTTTAGGTTTTTGGTTTCGGTTAGATCTTTTCCTTAACCTTGGATGCCTTACCAACTCTGTCACGCAGATAGTAGAGCTTTGCTCTTCTGACCTTACCCTGACGGATAATGTCAACCTTTTCTACGTTGGGAGAGTGAATCGGGAAGGTCTTCTCAACGCCACAGCCGTAAGAAACACGTCTTACCGTGAACGTCTCGGAGATTCCGCCGCCGTGCTTAGCGATGACAGTTCCTTCGAACATCTGGATTCTCTCGCGAGCACCCTCCTTGATCTTGTTGTGAACACGAATCGTGTCACCAACGTTGATGACCGGTACCTCGGTCTTCAATTGCTCGTTTGTAAAAGCCTGAAGCATATCCATTTTTCAGTCCTCCTTTAAAAATCCGGGCATTCATGCAGAGCGACGCAGCGGACTACCCTTCTAATTATTTTGCCACGCACCGATTGGCACACAGCAGATGATATTATACCACAAACCAAACGGTTTTGCAATACCTTTTTAAGATTTTTTTAAATTTTTTCCAAAAAATCTTCCAAAAACACGAACTGCCGTCAAAAGCAGGGCTTTTCCGTTGAAGATCAGCACGAGGAGCAAGAGCCCCGCCTCAAGGAAGATCCAATACGGAACCTCAAGAAGCATCACGGCGGTTTGCGCAAGTAAGAGCACGAAATTGACGGCAAGGCGTCCGTAATGCAAGGGGAATTTCAGATAGAGCGCCGTATCGTATGCGCGAACGGCAAAGACCGCCAGATAGCTGATGAGCGTTGCCACTGCCGCGCCCATCGCGCCGTGCGTTGGAATCATCACAAAATTGAGAATGATATTCACAAGCGCTCCCACCATTGCCGTCAGCATCGAGAGTGTGCTCTTCTTTTTGAGGAAATACACGCTTCCGAGAAAGGATACGAGCGTCGAGAAGACGGTTGCCATCACAAGCACGGGCACAAATTCCCACGACGAATAATAAGAATCCGCCAGAAGAATCGTTGTAAAGAGCTTAGCTCCCGCAATGAGAAACGCGCCGCCCATAAACATCACACCCATAAAGTGGAAATACACCGTTCCGAAAAAGTCTGCCTTTTCGTCGTCGGTCGCGTCTCTCACCGTGGAAAAATGCCATGCCTCGACAAACACTCCGCTGACAAGAGACAAAAGCGTGGGCAGCTTATACGCCGCGGCGTAAAGTCCGTTGGCGCTCTCTCCGCAGTAGTATGCAACGATATATCGGTCGGACACCGAGGTGATGAGCCAGAGCATCGTCGTCGGAATATACGGAATACTGAATTTTAGCAGCTCCTTTGCCGTCGTGCGCGAAATACTGCGCACCGAAAAATCGCGGTAAAGCCGTGCCACGAAAAAGAGCAAAACCGTCATCGCAGCATCGGCAACGACCACCGAAAGCACGTATCCCGTAGCGCCCATCTCGAAGGTAAGCAGAAACAGAATATTCAGCGCGATCGTCAGCGCGGTATTGAGAATTCCCTGCACCGCAAAGAGCACCGTCTTTCCTTCGGCGCGCAAATAATTGGCGAACGCGGAATGGAAATTCGCGGCAATCACGTAAAGCGCAATGAGGAGAACGTACTCCGAGAGCGTGTCAAAGAGACGAATCACCTGCACCGCACCCACGAGCAAAAGGCTTCCCAGAAGAAGGATCGCCACCCCCGTGGAAAAGATGCGCTTTCGGTGCGCCTCGTCCTCCGACGCATCGAGCGTAAAGCGAAAAATTCCGTCACAGATCCCGACCGCGGCAAGCGGAATCAAGAGATTTGCCGTCTGCGCAATGAGATCTGCCGTGCCGAACTCCGCCGTCGAAAGAACGCTCGTGTAAAACGGCATCAAGAGGAAGACGAGCACCTTTGAAGCAAAGGTGCCCGCGCCTAAGATCGCCGTGTTGGAAAACAGCCTCTTATATTTGTCAAACCGACTCATTGTCAATCACAGTTTTCCCAGTTATGGTAAACGTTCATTACGTCGTCGTCCTCTTCGAGCTTTTCAATCAGAAGTCCCATAAACTTGATCTCGTCCTCGCTATCCAGCGTGACGTAGGTCGAGGGGATCTTGGTCTTCTCTGCCGAAAGGAACTCGTAGCCTGCACCGCTCAGCGCTTCCTGTACTGCGAACAGATCGTCGGGCTCGGTGTAGATCTCAAAGACCTCTCCCTCAGCCGCAAAGTCAGAAGCGCCTGCCTCAAGAGAAAGCTCCATCAGAGCGTCCTCGTCGATGTCGCCGTCCTCGTTGGAAATGACGATCAGACCCTTGTCCTCAAAGAGGAAGGATACGCATCCCGTCTGTCCCATATTGCCGTGATACTTCGAGAAGTATGCGCGAACGTTGCCCGCCGTACGGTTACGGTTGTCGGTGGTCGCCTCAACGATGACCGCGATGCCCGCAGGACCGTAGCCCTCGTACACAACCTCTTCGTAGTTCTCACCCGTGCCGCCAAGCGCCTTCTTGATGGTGCGCTCGATGTTGTCGTTCGGAACGTTGTTGGATTTTGCCTTGAGAATCAGATCGCGGAGCTTTGCGTTCGAGGTGGGATCTCCGCCGCCTTCCTTGACCGCAATCGTAATCTCCTTACCGATTTTCGTAAATACCTTCGCTCTCTGCGCGTCGGTCTTTTCTTTCTTGTGCTTAATATTCGCCCATTTGCTATGTCCGGACATAATTGATACCTCTTATCATAGAAAAATATTTTTTGAAGTTTTTGAAAATTCCAAAGAAACTTTTTGAAAAAAGTTTCTTTGGTGGGGCTTGGGGCAACGCCCCAAATCATTAAATTTTTTCAGTTTTTGCAAGACAGATCAGCGAGAATGCGTTGCCAAGCACCGTTTTTGCCGCTGCCGTCAGTGCCAAACGCGTGTTCTTCACCGCGCTGTCCTCTGCACCGAGAATAGTGCAGTTGTGGTAGAAGCGATTGAAGGCACCTGCCACGTCGAGAATGTAACGCGTGATGACCGACGGCTCGTAGGTGTCGATCGCCTCGCGTACCGTCTCCTCAAAGCAGGAAAGCGTTTTGAGAAGCTCGATCTCTTCGGGCGTACTCAGGCTCAGCGGTGCACTTGCGTCAAACTCTGCCTTCGAGAGTACCGAGCAGGTACGCGCGTAGGTGTACTGTACGTAGGGACCCGTATTTCCGTCAAAGGAAAGCGCATCTTCCATCACGAAATTGATGTCACGGATACGGTTGTTCGAGAGATAGTAGAAGACAATCGCGCCGACACCGACCGCCTCGGCGATCTTTTCCTTGTCCGCAAGATTCGGGTTCTTCTCCTCCATAATCGCGGCAACCTTCTCGATCGCAAGCGAGAAGAGATCGCGCAGAAGAATGACGTTACCCGTTCTCGTTGCCAGCTTTGCGCCGTTGATGCTCACCGTTCCGTACGGCACGTGAACCAGCTTGTCCGCAAAGTCGTATCCCATCAACTCCACGACCTTGAACCACTGCGCGAAGTGCAAGCTCTGTCCCGCACTCGTAACGTAAATGGCTTTGTCGAAATCATAGGTGTTCTTGCGGTAAACTGCCGCCGCAATATCACGCGTGGGGTACAGCGTCGAACCGTCTCTCTTCAAAATCAGACAAGGCGGCATACCGTATTCTTCAAGATCAACGATCGAAGCACCGTCGTCGATTTTCAGAAGTCCCGCATCGCGAAGCTTCTGCACCTCGGCGGGCATCTTGTCGGTATAGAAGGACTCGCCCTTGTAGCTGTCAAATTCGATTCCGAGCTGATCGTAGGTCTTTTTGTATTCGGCAAGGCTGAGGTCAACGAACCAACGCCAGATCGCAAGGTTTTCTTCGTCTCCCTGCTCCATCTTGAGGAACTCGGCTCTTGCCTCGTCCGCAAGCGCAGGATTTGCGGGAATTCCTTCTGCCTCATTGCCCGAAATCGCATTGTTGATGCGCACGTAGAGATCGACCAACGCGTCAATGCCGCCCGCTTCGATCGACTCGCGGTTGCCCCACAGACGATAAGCGGTAATCAGCTTACCGAACTGCGTGCCCCAGTCTCCGAGGTAGTTGATACCAACGCACTTGTAGCCTGCAAACTCGTGCAGTTTCTTCAAAGAATGACCGATGACCGTCGTTCCGAGATGTCCGATGTGGAAGGGCTTTGCAACGTTCGGAGAGGAATAGTCCAAAACGACCGTCTTTCCCTTGCCGAGATCGGGCGCGCCGTAAGCGTCACCCTTTTCGAGAACCTCGGGAAGCACCGCCTTTGCAAGATACTCGGGCGAGAGGAAAATATTCAAATAACCGTTCACCGCTTCGGCACGGTCCACGCAGGGCACCGAAAAGCCTTCGGCAATCGACGCCGCAATTTTTACGGGCGCATTGCGCAAAATTTTGCTCAGCTTAAAGCAAGGAAGCGCTAGGTCGCCCATTTTCGCGTCGGGGGGATATTCGAGCATACGCTCAACGTCCTCAACCGAAAGAGCCGCGCTAAGGCGTTCTACGATCGCTTCAGCGATCATTTTTTTCATCGTCAGCATTTTTTCTCCTTCGGCAGAGCATTCTCTGCCATCATAATGTTCATTAACTAATATATTATACTACAAAGAAGAAAAGATTGCAAGAGCTTGGGAGGATTTTTTTAAAAAATATAAGCAACCTTTGAAACTCGGTAGGGGTCGGCGCCCTCGACGACCCGAAAAACGAAGAAGATTTTTCAAAAGATATGGCGTCACTCGATCGGTGCAACACAATATTTTATAACGCAGATTTTAATCTGCGTCACGGGTCGTCGAGGGCGCCGACCCCTACCGCAAACTATGAAAAATCCAATAAAACAGCGTAGCCGTTTTTCACAGCTACGCTAGGCCTGTTTCATACCACAAAATACCGATACTTCTTCCCTTCCTGCTCTTTGCGAAGAACTCCGACGGCACAAAGGGTATTGAGTGCCGAATAGATATTCCGTCCGCGAAGCTTGGACCATCCCGCGTACTCCGCCGCCGTAAAATCGGCAAGTCCCTCGGGCAAGAAGATGCGATAATCCTCTCTGCAGCCTAAGACAATTTCGTCAAGCAGCTCTCTCGGAAAGAGCTCCGCATCGTACGCGCCGCTCTTGCGATAACGCACGCGCTCGGAATAGCGCACTTCGTCGGCGCGAAGCAACAGAAACCGTACCGTCAACCGCTCGTTCGGCAGAAGCGACGACAGCCAATAGAGCTCAGAGAGTCCGTCGGTCACCCTTCCCTTTTTGGGAGATTTTTTGACCGACAGCACCTCGCCCGTGTCGCGTTCGGCACGAATGAGCGTCTTTTCGGCAAGGATCGGATGCACCACCGTCACGCGGTACTCGGTGTCCGACAGATAATAGCAAAGTTTCGGCAAGAGAGGGCGCAGACTCCTCGTCTGAATCTCGGTGATCTCGTCCCCGACGAGCAGGTCGGCGGTGTATTTTCCCACCGAAATCTCCTGCGTTCCCTCTTCTTCCGAAATAAAATCCTTTAAAATTCGGTGCAACCGCTTCTCGGCGTAAAGCTCAAACCGCTCTCCCGCCGTTGCGTCGGCGCGATCGGCTTCTCTTTCGCAGAGCGCCGCAAAACGCTCGCGCGCCGTCACGTAGCAATCCCCGCAAACTGATTTTGGTAAAGCTTTGCGTACTCGCCGCCCGCCGCAAGAAGCTCCTCGTGGTTGCCTGCCTCGGCAACGCGGCCATCCTTGATCACGACAATCTTGTCGGCATCGCGAATGGTCGAAAGTCGGTGCGCGATAATCAGCGAGGTTCGGTTCTGCATCAAGGCAACCATCGCCTGCTGAATGTCCATTTCGGTTCTCGTATCGACACTCGAGGTCGCCTCATCGAGAATGAGAATCTTCGGATCGGCAAGCACCGCACGGGCAATCGAAAGAAGCTGTCGCTGTCCCTGCGACAAATTGCTTCCCGCCTCCGAGAGCACGGTATCGTAACCGTCGGGCAGACGTTCGATAAACTCGTCGGCACGTGCAAACTTTGCCGCCGCGCGCATCTCTTCGTCGGTCGCGTCAAGGCGCCCGTACTTGATGTTCGCGCGAATGGTGTCCGAGAAGAGGACGGTATCCTGCAACACGATTGCGATCGATTTGCGGAGCGTTTCCTTTGGAATTTCGGTAATATTCTTGCCGTCGATGGTGATAAGACCCGCGTCAATCTCGTAAAATCTCGTCAGAAGATTGACAATGGTGGTCTTACCCGAGCCCGTCGCACCGACGATGGCAAGCTTCTGTCCCTTCTTGATCCAGAGATCCAGCCCCCCCAGAACGGGTTCGTCCTGCTCATACGCAAAATGAATGCCTTCAAATCGAATATTGCCGTCAATCTCGGAAATGCGAACCTCATCGGTGCCCTCATCGATCTCGTCGGCGCTATCCATAATGTCAAAGATGCGCTCCGCGCCCGCAAGGGCGGTCAGAATGGATGCGTATTGGTTTGCAATCTCGTTGACGGGACGAGTAAATTTCTTCGAATACTGCAACATCGAATGGACGTTGCCGAGACGCAAATTCGGCACGAGCGGATTGGGATTGAGAATAAAGAATCCGCCGAACGCCGCAATCAGCACGTACTGAAGGTTGCCAAGGAAGTTCATACACGGACCCATAATCGAGCCCCAGACACGCGCGAGAATACTGCTCTTTTTGAGTTCAGCGCTCGTTGCGGTAAATTCGTCGATTGCCTTTTGCTCCTTGCCGTACGCCACAACCGTCTTATACGAGGTCACCATTTCCTCGACCTCGCCGTTCAGCGCGCCGATCAGCTTCTGCCGCTGAACGAAATACTTGCGCATAAACTTGGCAAGATTTGCCGAGATCGTGATAGTCAGCGGAATGGTAAGGCAGGCAATCAGCGCCATCACCCAGCTGTAATAAACCATCATCGTAAAGGCGCCGATGAGCGTCAGCACACTCGAAATCAGAGAGGCGATCGACTGCGCCACGGCATTCGACACGTTCTCCACGTCGTTGGTCATACGCGACATAATATCGCCGTGACGGTGAGTATCGGTGTATTTAATGGGAAGATGCGAGATCTTTTTGAAGAGATCGTTTCGCATCATATAGACGGTGTTCTGCGACAGCTTTGCCGCAAGAAGTCCCTGCAAAAATCCGAGCACCGCGCTGATGAGGAACAGAACTCCCATCGCCGAAAGGTATCCCGTCATTGCGGAAAAATCAACCGAAAGACGTCCGTCCTCGCCCACCGTGATCGTGTTGATTGCCGCACCCTGAAGCGCGGGACCCGCAAGGTCGGTCAGCGTTACCACCGCCATAATGGCGATGAGCGCGATGACGAGAAGCTTGCTCTTTCCAATATAGCGAAGAAGTCTGCCAAGCGTTTTTCGCAAATTCTTCGGCTTTTCCTTGTGAACGCGTGCACCCATCGGACCGCCGGGACCCGGACCGCCGGGACGGTGCATCGGAGGCATTTTCTGCGGAGCTGCGTCGCGCTTGGGCATTCCTTGATTATTCATCGCACGCCACCTCCTTTTGGACTTCCTCGACCTGCTTCATCTGCGAGCGGTAGATCTCACGGTAGGTCGCGCTCGTACGCATCAGCTCGTCGTGTGAGCCGATGGCGCTGACCGTGCCGTTCTCCAACACGGCAATGCGGTCGGCATCGCGCACGCTGGCAATTCTCTGCGCGATCATAATCACCGTCGCGTCGGCAAGATGTTCGCGGAGCGCGCGGCGCAGATTTGCCTCGGTCGCAAGGTCGAGTGCCGAGGTCGCGTCGTCGAGAAGAATGATCTCGGGCTTGCGCACAAGCGCTCTCGCGATCGACATTCTCTGCTTCTGTCCGCCCGAGAGGGACGCGCCCTTCTCGGCAATATAGGTATTGTACCCCTCCGCAAAGCCCGAAATAAAGCCGTCCGCCTGAGCGATTTTCGCCGCCGCGGTCACCTCCTCGTCCGAGGCATCTTCCTTACCCCAACGGATATTCTCTGAGACCGTGCCCGAGAAGAGCTCGCTCTTTTGCATCACGTAGGAAATCTTCGAACGGAGCTCGGAGAGGTCGTATTCTTTGATCGGCACACCGTTCACAAGCACCTCGCCCTCGGTCGCGTCGTAAAAACGCGGGATGAGCGAGATCAGCGAGGTTTTGCCCGCGCCCGTCGCGCCGATGATGGCAAAGGTCTCACCTCGCTTGACGTCAAAGCTGACCTCGTGCAAGACGGGACGTCCCGTCGCCGACGGATAGCGGAAGGCAACGTTTCGGAAGGAAACGGCAATTTCGCCGTCCTCTCCCTTCTCTTCTCCCGAAAGAATGACGGCATCCGCGTCGAGCACCTCGCCCACACGCTGGATCGACGCCATCGCACGCGAGATCGAATGGAAGAGCATCGTAACCATCATAATCGACATAATGACCTGCGTCACGTAGGTGACCGCCGCCATAATCGTACCTGCGCTCATTCCCGTGCCCGCCACGTTGTCGATCTCAAAGCCGCCGATGAAGATCACGGCAATCACCGCGGCGTTCATTACGACGGTCAGTACAGGGTGCATCACCGCCATCAGCTTATGTACGCGAAGGTTTGCGTCGCGGAGCTCGGCGTTTGCCTGACGGAAGCGATCGTATTCATAGTCCTCACGAACGTACGCCTTGACCACACGCGCTCCTGTGACGTTCTCCTGCACGACCGAATTGACGCGGTCGAGCTTTTTCTGAATCTTTCCGAACATCGGCACCGATTTTGAAAGCACGATAGCAAGCATCAGAGCCATCACAGGAAGCGAACAAAGAAGCACCACGCCGAATTTGATATCGAGCGTGCACAGCATAATCGTTCCGCCGATAAAGAACATCGGAGAACGAACGAGCATACGAAGAATCATCTCGGTAAAATCAACGATCATCGTAATATCGTTGGTCATACGCGTGACGAGCGATCCCGTGGTGAATTTGTCGGTCTGCTCGATCGAGAGCGACATCACCTTGCGGTAAGCGTCACAGCGCAGATCGTCGCCAAGTCCCTGCGAGGCTTTGGCGGCGGTATAGGCACAAAGTACACCGAAAAAGCCGCCCACCAGCACCACGAGAAGCATCAGAATTCCAAAGGTCAGAATGACTTCCATCGAGGAATAAGGTCCCGCGCCGTGAATGATCGACATCACCGTAGAGCCAAGCGGAGATTCGGATACGTCGCCCGATGCGTTGATACCGTAGTCAACGATAATGCTCATAAACTTCGGAAGGCAAAGGTCGGCGGCAACCTCTCCAATCATCAGAAGCGGAGAGATGATCGCAAGAAAGGTATACGGCTTCAGATAATGAAAAATACGTTTCATTCCTTTTCTTCTCCCTTCTCATTCGTTTCTAACGATTGTAGCAGCTGATCCCGAATCTTCGGTAAAATCGCCATCAGAGCGGCAATTTCCTCTTCGTCAAGATCGCGAAGAGCCACCTCGTCAATACGGTGAATCGTTTCAATGTTTTTGCGGTCAAGGGCACGTCCCTCGTCGGTCAGCGTCACACGAACGGCACGACGGTCGTGCTCGTCACACTTGCGTTCCACAAGTCCCTCGGCTTCCATTTTTTGCAGAATCACGCTCACCGTTGGCGGACGCAAATGCGTCGCGCGAACCAGCTCAAGCTGAGTAATTCCGTCGCACACGGCAAGACGCGAAAGCACCAGATGCGCACCGGGTTGCGACATCACACCCTCGGAATCATCGCTCTGCCGAAGCTTGGCGCGGAACAGCCGTGAAATTTCATTGCAAAACTTAATCGGCGTGTCGCTCAGCTCCTTGCGGGCAGGCGGCGCAATGGGAAATCCCTCAATTCGTTCCTTCATAAAAACCTCTTTTAATAATTAGTTTACTAACTAATTATATCACAAAAAGAAAAAAAGTCAAGCAAAAATTACCTGATTTTTGAAATTTTTTCTCCATAAAATATTGCCTCTTTACACGAAAATTGTAACGCATTTTTTCTCGAAGTTTGCACACCATAATAAGGCGAATAAAAATCAAAATTCGCAATCTCACGGATCATCAAAACAAAAAATCGGAAAACACGGGAAACGAACTATGTCTCAAACGCAAAACAAACGGCTGAGGGCGATTTCCTTCTTTCTGATCGTTGTAGTTCTCTTCCTTTCTGCTTCTTTTTCTTCTCTCACGGTTTCCGCTTCAGCGCTTCCGAGTGCGAATAGCAAACAATTCGGAAACCTCAAACTCGCAGTCGGCGGAATGCCCTTTGGAGTCAAGTTTATGACAGAGGGCGTGCTCGTGGTTGGAATGAGCGACGTTCCCACAAAGAACGGCGCGAAAAATCCGGCACGCGAGGCAGGTCTGCGTGTCGGTGATCGCATTTTAACGCTGAGAGGTCAACCGCTACTCAGCGCGGCAGAGCTGACCGAGATCGTAGCAAAAAATCAAAACAAACCACTCAAGATCACCTACCTGCGCGCAGGCAAGGAGCAAACGGCAATCCTCACACCCGTCTATTCGAGTGCCGAAGCGAGATACGTCACGGGACTTTACGTCAGGGACGGCGGCGCGGGCATCGGAACGCTCACCTTTATTTTTCCAAAAACGGGCGCCTTTGCAGGGCTCGGACACGGAATTTGTGACGCCGCCACGGGAA
>JAGBSP010000030.1 GCA_017631855.1 Clostridia bacterium
CATTTATATGCTTTGTACTTCTCTCTTGTTGTTCAATTTTCAATGACCGTTCGCTGACCGTTTCTCGCGGACAGCTTGACTATTATATCACACCTCTTCTCACTTGTCAATACCTTTTTTGAAAATTTTTTCAATTTTTTTTGAGATTTTTTCAAGCTTCGGTATGATGCCGCGTTTTGCGCAGCTTGATTATTCTATCACACTGTTTCTGATTTGTCAAGCACTTTTTTCATTTTTGGTATGATTTTGGCGATTTATACAAATACTACCCATAAAAATCCAGCTCGAGGTGAAAAAATGACCACAATTCTGATTCGGACGCTTCTGATCTATATCATTCTGGTGATCTCGATGCGTCTGATGGGCAAGCGGCAGATCGGCGAGCTTGAGATTTCTGATCTTGTAACAACCTTTCTTCTTTCCGAGATCGCGTCGCTTCCGATTACCGACCCCGGCATTCCAATCTCACACGCCATCATTCCGATCGTTACTCTCATCACTTTTGAAATTGCGTCGTCAGCGCTCCTTGCCGCTTGTCCGAGAATCAAAAATATCATTTCGGCGCGTCCCACGACTCTCGTTCGCAACGGCAAGATCTGCGGACAGGCAATGAAGCAGGCACGACTCTCTGCCGACGAACTGATCAGCGAGCTAAGGCAAAAGGACATTACCGACCTCTCTGAGGTACGATACGCCATTCTCGAGCAGAACGGAAAGATCACAGTCATTCCGAGAGCCGAATTCCGTCCCCCGAACGCAAAGCAAATGAAGGTCAAGGTCTCCGATTCTGGGATTTATCATATCGTGATCGACAAGGGCATGATCAACAAGCACAATTTACAGGAACTGAATTTGACCCGTAAGCAGATCGAAGCCGAGCTCGCAAAAAAATCTCTTTCGGTCAAGGACATATATATAATGATGAAAAGCGATGCGGGAGAGACGGTAATACTAAGAAAGGACGAGGTGTAAAAAGGAATGAAGGTGTTTTGGGTTTCGCTTACCCTTTTTCTCGTTCTGCTTGCGGGAATTTTCTGGAATATTCATTATATTCACAAAAGCGAAGCGTATCTAACCGATCTTGTCAACTCGCTGGAGGACACCGAGGGGCGCGAGGAAAAGCTTTGCGAGTTAGAAGCGTTTTGGAAGAAGCATCGCGACCGCTTCGGTCTCTCGGTAGGATTTCGCGAGCTCGATCATTTCGGAGAGGTACTTCAAGAGCTTCGTTGGGCGCACGATTTTTCGTCAGAAGCCGAATTTCAAAAATACCGTGCCCTTCTTTCGGACGCCATTGAGGAGATCACGCGGAACGAAAAGCTTTCGTTGGGGAATATATTTTGAGAAAAATAGCGTAGCCGTGCTCGGCTACGCTATCGTTTTGATTTCGCTTATTTCGCATCCATTACCCTTTTGATGTATTCCAAGTATTCTCTTGTTTTGTGGGTGTTTTCAAGAATGATGCTGATTGTTTCAGAGCGCTCACGAATTGAAATATTCAATTCCGTAACGCTATGCTCTCCGTGATGGATCACGGAAGATTCAATGGAAACGTTCTCATCGATCCTAAATTCCTCAAACACAGGGGCAGCATTTTTCAGCAACGATAATCCTCCCAACAAAAGGCAGCTTTCTCCATCTGGGTTTGAAATAACGGCAAGCGTCATCGGACTTGGATAAACAAGCGTTTTCCCAACGTGCCTTTTTAAAAACATTTTCCCTTTTACTCGATATCCGCGAAGATACGGGGCGGTGTCCTTTGCTTTTGTTTTGATGCGAACTCTTTCTTCAAACGTACGATGAAAATCCTCGATGACAGACATGGTTTTTTCGTCGGACGGTGCCCGAATGACACTGAGAGCGATACATATTATTACGAGCAAAAGCCCCACGCCCATCAAGAAAAATCCTTTTGCAAAAAGTGCGAAAATGATTACCGGGAGCAGCGCAACACGAGCGAATTTTGTAATGTTTCCTAAATTCAAAAAAAACATATATCCGTTTTTCATATTTGCTTCTCCTTCTCTTGTAAAACTATAATATCCCTAAAAATATTATACCGTGCTCCCCATAAAATTGTCAATAGCTTTCCGGAAAGTTTTTGCTCTCATCAAAATTTTAAAATTCGCTCTTTACAAATTTCTTTATTTATGCTATACTAAAAGGTACGTTTTTTAAACGTAGATTTTCTATGACAAAATGAAGATATATTATAAAGGAAGAAATCAATTGTGAATCGCAGAAAATGGTTTTTGAAAGGAATGCGGGCGGGAATCCCGATCTCTCTGGGTTATTTTGCCGTCTCACTGGCGCTCGGCATTGCCGCGAAAAATGCAGGCATTACCTCGTGGCAGGCAGCGCTGACGAGTCTTCTCATCAACGCGTCGGCAGGAGAATACGCAGGCTTTACGCTGATTGCCGCGGGCGCGACCTATCTTGAGGTCGCCGTGATGGAAGCGGTTGCCAACGCCCGCTATCTTCTGATGTCCGCCTCACTCAGCCAAAAGCTGAAATCGGGTGTCCCTTTCTGGCAGCGTCTTTTGATGGGCTTTACCGTGACCGACGAGATCTTTGGCGTTTCGATCTCGCTCCCCGTTCCCCTTGACCCCTTCTTTACGTACGGCACCTTTTGCGTTGCGACGATGGGCTGGACGAGCGGCACCTTTGTGGGTGTCCTTCTCGGGGGCGTGCTCCCTCTCCGCGTCATCAGCGCGCTGAGCGTTGGTCTTTACGGAATGTTTATTTCGGTCTTTATTCCCGAAGCGAGAAAAAATCGCGTTGTTCTGGGTCTTGTTGCCGTCAGCTTTGCGGCGAGCCTTGCTTGCGCGTATTTGCCTCTCATTTCCAAGATCTCCGAGGGAATCCGCATTATTATTCTGACCATCGTGATCTCTCTGATTGCCGCTCTGCTCTTCCCGATCAAGGATGACGAGAGCAAGGAAAAGGAGGCTGAGGAATGAACATCTACATCTACATTGCCTGTATGGCGGGCGTAACCTTTCTCATTCGTGTGCTCCCCTTGACGCTCATTCGAAAAGAGATCAAAAACAAAACGCTTCGCTCGTTTCTTTACTACGTTCCCTACGTCACGCTCTCGGTGATGACCTTCCCCGCCATTCTGCACGCAACGCAATCCCCGATTGCGGCGGCAGCGGCGCTTGTTGCGGGCATTCTGCTTGCGTGGTTCGGACGAAGCCTCTTCTTTGTGGCGGTGTCGTCCTGCGTTATCGTCTTTCTTCTGGAATTGTTTTTGTAATTTTTCAGAACGGTTGACTTTTGGAATTTTTTGTGTTACAATAAAAAAGAATATGGATTTTATATTATAAGGAGAATATTATGCATTGGTCTGAAGAACTTGCGCAGAGAATTATCGAGCGCAATCCCGACAAGGAAGAATACGTTTGTGCCGCGGGCGTCAGCCCTTCGGGCTCGGTTCACATTGGAAATTTCCGCGATCTCGCAACGCCGTGGTTCGTGGTAAAGGCTCTTCGCAAGCAGGGTAAAAAGGCAAGACTCATCATCTCGTGGGACGAGTTTGACCGTTGCCGCAAGATCCCCGCGAACGTACAAGCCGTCGTAGGCAATGCTTACGACAAATATATCGGCTGTCCCTACGTTGACATTCCCGACCCTTGGGGCTGTCACGAAAGCTATGCCGCACACTTTGAGGAAGAATTCCTCAAGGGCATCGAGCCCTTTGGTATCGACCTTGACTGTCGCTATCAGGCAGATATGTACCGCTCGGGCAAGTACACCGACGCGATCATTACGTCGATCCGCAAGAGAGGCGAAATCTTTGAGATTCTCGACTCCTTCAAGACAAAGGACACCTCGAAGTCGGCAGAGGAGCTGAAGGCAGAGCACGACGCCGAGAAGGCAGTCTACTCGCCCGTGAGCATCTTCTGTCCCGAATGTCACACCGACTTTACGACGATTACCGCCTTCTCCGAGGACGGCACCGAGGCAGATTACACCTGCCGTTGCGGTCACAGTGGTCATTTCAATTTCCTCGAGAACCACAACTGCAAGCTCGGCTGGAAGGTTGACTGGGCAATGCGTTGGGGCTACGAGAAGGTTGACTTTGAGCCCGGTGGAAAGGATCACTCCGCACCGACGGGTTCGTACAACAACTCCAAGCTGATCGCAAAGCGCATTTTCGGACACGACGCTCCGATCTATCAGGGCTACGAGTTTATCGGCATTAAGGGACTGACGGGCAAGATGTCCTCTTCGTCGGGTCTGAACCTCACCCCCGATACCCTGCTCCGCCTCTATCAGCCCGAGGTCCTTCTCTGGCTCTACGCCAAGACCGACCCCACCAAGGCGTTTGACATTTGCTTTGACGACGGAATTCTCCGTCAGTACTTTGAATTCGATAAGATGCTCTCCGATTGCCGCGCAGGTACGGCAAACGAGCTGACAGAGAGTATTATGTTCTCTTGCGAGGTCGAGGGACGCAAGGTTGAAACCGTTCCGATGGCTCTGCTCGTTCAGCTCGGCTCGGTCGTTGACTTCAACGTTCCGATGCTTGAAACCGTCTTTGAGAAGATCGGTACTCCCTACAAGGAAGCTGAGTTCTCCGACCGTCTGAAGCGCGCCAAGTTCTGGCTCGAGCAGTGCGCTCCCGATCAGGTCAACAAGCTTCGTACGACGAGAAACTTTGAAGTATTTAACACCCTCTCCGACGAGGAGAAGAAGGCAATCGAGCTTCTGCACGCCTACATTGCCAAGGGCGGCTACACGCTCGACGAGCTCAACACCGAGCTCTACGCAATTCCCAAGCAGATCTACGGCACCGAGATGACCGACAAGGAGCTCAAGGGTCTGCAAGGCAACTTCTTCCGCAA
>JAGBSP010000031.1 GCA_017631855.1 Clostridia bacterium
CACTCTCCGCCGGGAGTTTCAATATGGAGAATTAAAGTAAAAAACAAATCCAAACAGTTCCGACGTAACGAAACAGTTCGGATTTGCTTGTTCTGGTGGAGCATAGCGGATTCGTTCTTGATTTTTGCTCGGCAATGAGTGCAGGTTTGTTTCTGTATGCCTCGCAAAAATCTTCGGTCACCATTCGCCAAACAATTCACTGGATTGTTTGGCTCATTGCGTTCGAATCCCCTATTTGAAATTTGAATCAAAAGAAACAAGAGACGCACTTGCGTACGCCTCTTGTTTCTTTTGGTGGAGCATAGGGGATTCGAACCCCTGACCCCAACACTGCCAGTGTTGTGCGCTCCCAACTGCGCTAATGCCCCATGGATAAATTTATTATATACGAAAAACGGTGCTTTGTCAATAATAATATGAATGTTTTTTTAATCTTTTTTTAGAAAATTTCAAAAAACTATTTACAAATAATATTTTATGTGATATAATAACTACACATGTCGTTTGCTCGGTCTTCGGATCATAGCTACTACGTAGCAAATCACCAACCGATGACTGTGTGGACGATGAATTTTTGAATGCCGAAATGGCAGAAAGGTGAAAGCTATGTTGAAAGACGAAAAGCAGGCAATTATTGAAACCTACGCGACGCACGAGGGTGACACGGGTTCGCCCGAGGTACAGATCGCAATTCTGACTCACAGAATTAACAATCTGACCGAGCACCTCAAGTCCAACCACAAGGACCACCACAGCCGCCGCGGACTTCTGAAGATGGTTGGTCACAGAAGAAACCTTCTGAACTACCTGCAGAAGACCGATATCGAGCGTTACCGCGCGATCATCGAAAAGCTGAACATCAGAAAGTAATCGCAATAGTTGTCGGAGTGAAGAGTGGAGAGGGATCTCGACTCCTCACTCCCTACTCTTATTTTAGGGGAAAACCCGTAGTTTTGATCAGTTTCTCACGACGGATTAGCAGTTAACCGTACGCCCGAATTCGCGTCGGACGCACCGTTAAGTGCTAAACCACGTGAGATTCAATAAATTTTTTGGAGGTTTATTATGTCTCAAATCAGCACTCCCATGGAATTCAAAAATTACAAAGTATTCCGCTACACCTTTGCAGGCCGACCCCTCGTGATCGAGTCGGGTAAATTGGCAGGTCTTGCCAACGGCTCGGTGCTCGTTCGTTACGGCGACACCGCGATCCTTTGCTGCGCTACCGCGTCGGCAAAGCCCAGAGACGGTATCGATTTTCTCCCTCTGTCGGTAGACTACGACGAGAGAATGTACGCCGCAGGTAAGATCCCCGGCGGATACCTCAAGAGAGAGGGTAAGCCCTCGGAAAAGGCAGTTCTCACCTCTCGTGTGATCGACCGCCCCATTCGTCCTCTCTTCCCGAAGGACCTTCGCAACGACGTTGCTCTGACGCTCACCGTTATGTCGGTAGACCCCGACTGCTCGCCTGAGATCACCGCAATGATCGGTGCTTCGACCGCCCTCGCAATTTCGGACATTCCGTGGAACGGACCGATCGGCGGCGTATTTATGGGACTCGTTGACGGCAAGCTCGTCGTGAACCCCACCGAGGCAGAGCAGAAGAAGAGCGATCTTCAGCTGACGGTTGCCGCTTCGATGAAGAAGGTCGTTATGATCGAGGCAGGTGCAAACGAGGTCGACGACGACACGATGTACGAGGCAATTATGAAGGCACACGAGGAGATCAAGGATCTTCTTGGCTTCATCAACGCAATCATCGACGAGATCGGTAAGCCCAAGTTTGATTACCCCTCTTGCGAGATGGATCACGAAATGTTCGACAAGGTCTTCGCATTCTGCGAGAAGGATATGATGGAGGCTCTTGACACCGACGATAAGAATATCCGCGACGAAAAGGTTGTTCCGATCACCGATGCGATCGTTGCCGAGTTCGGCGAGGAATATCCCGAGATCGGCTCGATGATGGACGAGCTTATCTACAAGATTCAGAAGAAGATCGTTCGCCGCTGGTTGCTCGTAGACAAGAAGCGTGTTGACGGAAGAAGAATGGATCAGATCCGTCCTCTCGGAAGCGAAGTAGGACTTCTCCCCCGCGCACACGGTTCGGGACTCTTTACCAGAGGTCAGACGCAGGTTCTCACCGTAGCAACGCTCGGTATGCTGTCCGAAGCACAGATGCTCGACGGTATCGACAACGAGACCGAGAAGAGATATATGCACCACTACAACATGCCCGGCTTCTCGACGGGTGAGGCAAAGTCCACCAGAAGCCCCGGACGCCGTGAGATCGGTCACGGAGCACTCGCAGAGCGCTCGCTCGTTCCCGTGCTTCCCAGTCCCGAGGAATTCCCCTATGCAATTCGTCTGGTTTCCGACGTTGTTTCGTCGAACGGCTCGACCTCGCAGGGTTCTGTCTGCGGCTCGACGCTCGCACTGATGGATGCAGGTGTTCCGATCAAGGCTCCCGTAGCAGGTATTTCCTGCGGTCTGATCACTGCAGAGGACGGCAGCTGGGATACGATGATCGACATTCAGGGTCTTGAGGACTTCTACGGCGATATGGACTTCACGGTAGCAGGCACGCACAAGGGTATCACCTCGATTCAGATGGACCTGAAGATCGACGGTCTGACGCCCGAGATCATCAAGGCAGCGCTCGCACAGACGCACGTTGGACGTGACTATATCATCGACGAGGTCATTCTCAAGGCAATCGAGGCTCCCAGAGCTGAGGTTTCCAAGTACGCGCCCAAGATGACGTCCTTCAAGATCGACCCCGACAAGATCCGTGAGGTCATCGGTAAGGGTGGCTCGGTCATTCAGAAGATCGTTGCTGAGTCTGGTGCTAAGGTTGACATCGAGGACGACGGAACCATCTGCATTGCAGCCATCAACGGTGAGCAGGCAGCTGCCGCAAAGGCAATGATCGACGCGATCGTATTCGAGCCCGAGGTTGGCGCTGTTTATACGGGTACCGTAACGGGTATCAAGGAATTCGGATGCTTCGTTGAGTACGCGCCCGGCAAGGAGGGAATGGTTCACATTTCCAAGATCGCTCCCCGCCGCATCGAAAAGGTAGAGGACGTTCTCAAGCTTGGCGACGTCGTCAAGGTGAAGTATATGGGTCTTGACAAGAAGGGCCGTATGGACTTCTCGATCAAGGATGCCGAATAATTGAAAACAAAAAGAGCTCTTCGGATCAAATGATCCGAAGAGCGGAAAATAAAGAGGAGGATTGACCCAAATGAAATTTATTACGGATTTTCTCAATAGCGGAACGGTAAAGCAGCAGAATCGCAAAAAGCTTGGCGCGCTCTTGATCTGCGCTACAGCGGCACTTCTCGTCGTAGCATTGATCGGCCTGGCGATTTTCGGCATTGCAGGGGCAATCAAGAATAAGAATCAGGAAGAGGAAAGTGAAGAAACGGGCGACAAGATTCCCACTGGATACGTTACGACCACCTTTGACGAGGGAACTTCCTCGAACGGTCTTCTGCTTCTGATCGACGAGTCGCATCCTTACGTTGGTTCGGCAGCTACGGTACAGCCGAACAGCAGTCTTCGTGTGAAGACCGAGGGCGGCGAAGAGATCTACAAGGGCGCTTACGGTGATATCAATTTGACGCAGGAAACGCTGGACGCATTCAACCAGATGATGCTCGCATTCCACACCGCAAACAAGGATCAGGAGGGATACCGTCTGGGATCGATCTGGCTTGCCAGCCATCTCAACGGCTTGAACGCTGAAATGACGCCTGCCACCAAGGAGCTTCTGAAAACCGGTTGCGCTTTGATCATCGAGAATCAGTACGACGAGGCTGCACCTTCGATTTATGATGTCGAGGCAAAGACGGGTAAGGGCGTTTACAAGTGGATCTACGATAATGCCGCAAAGTACGGCTTTGTCAAGGTTGCTGATAGTGCGGCAGAGGGTAACGTATTCCGTTACGTCGGTGTCGTTCACGCAAAGGCAATGGAGGACAGAAAGGTAGCTTCCTTTGCAGAGTATCTTACCTATCTCCAGACTAAGACCAATCTGCGTTCGCAGCTCAGCGTTTCGGTGACGGGCGCGGACGGCAAGGCAACCAAGTATAGTGTTTACTATCTCGCTTCCGATGTGGAGCACTACGTTCCCGAGGACGGTACCTTTGAGTACACCGTCAGCGGTGACAATATGGGCGGCTATATCGTAACCGTCAATAAAACGACGGCATCGAAGACCAACAATACGGTCAAGCCCGCGTAACGAAAACAAATAAAACGGCGATCGGAAGATCGCCGTTTTTTTGTTGGTTATTTCTTTACGGTGAGGTCGACGAAGCAGGGACGGTGGTCCGAGGTCATATAGATCAGGCCGTCCTCGATCATGCGGTAAACGTCAGCATCTACAACGTCGGTGTTGATCATAATGTGATCGATCACACCGTAGTGCTCGGGGTAGGTCGTGTCCTTTGCTACAAGGTACGCCGTGTCGAGCGTCGTGTCCTTCTGCAGCTCGTGGAGCGAGGGCGTATCGTAAAGCTGATTGTAGTCGCCCGTGATTGCGATGGGTGCGTTCGGATATTTTGCAAGAAGCGCCTTGACCTGCTCGTTGACGCGTCCGAAGAAGACGGGCATAAAATCACGGAATTGCTCGTTTCCGCCGTGCGGTCCGTGCAGATTCATGTGAATGAAGAGCTGACCGTTTTCCTTGTTGCGGTAAACGCCCCACTGCCAACGGTGCATCACGTTCAGAATTTCCTCGTTTCTTGCGGCACGGAATTCCAGAAGGTCCCACTTGGTGTGGCGGTAGGCAATGGGGGTCCATTGATGCTTTTTGACAGGAACGAATTCGTCAAAGTTGACCTCGGTATATTCGTGATCGATGAGCTTCATCAGCTCGGTGTGCATATGTCCTTCGACCTTGTTGACCGTTCCTTCTTGAAGTTCCTGCAGACCGATAAAATCGGGCAGATAGTCGAGAATCATCGAAGCTTGAATGTCGATACGGTCGATATAGGTAATATCGTATTTTTCTGCCAGATATTTCAGAGCAGACAAGTCGCCTGCCGCGACGATATTGGTCGTCATCACGCGGATCTGCGCGTCGTTGCTCTTCTGCATACAGAGCGCGGCGTGATCGGGCACCTCGACGATATTCAAGGGGAGAGAAACGTCTTCGCGGAACAGTTCGCCGAGCTTGGCAATCGCTTCGGTTGCCACGAGGTAGTTATCATAAACAACGTAGATCGAGTCGTCTTCGCTGACGATGGCGTAGCTTCCGAGGGGGAGCGTACGGTAAAGAGATTCGCTTGCGGCACGCTTGGCTTTTCCGAAAACGATCTCAGGGGCGCAGACGGGATCTTTGTCGGTAAAGAGAGGCATGATAAGACCTAAGGATTTGATCATGTCCCGCACACTGCGTTGTTCATTGTAAGAAGAGTTCGCAGGAAGGACGATACGATATTCGGTCAGTTTCATAACAAAATTTCCTTTCTTTTGGGGAGAATTGTAACTATGTGAATTATAGCAAAGAAAGCTTGCTTTGTCAATCACTTTTCTCTTTTTTGTATAAACTTTTGGTTGAGGCAGACACTATAGAAAAAGAGATGAAAGGAAGCCTATGAGCAAAAAAGTTAACTTTTTGGATGGCGCACTCGTCGCGGTGACGGCGGCGCTTCTCTTTGCGGTCTGCGTCTTGTGTTTCGTTTTGCCGCAAAGAAGCTTTTCGGAAGAGGAAAACCGAAGGCTTGCGACGTGGAGAACGCCGTCGTGGCAAAGCATTCTGGACGGCTCGTTTTCCGAGGCGCTGGGGGAGGTGTATCGCGATCAGTTTCCTAAAAGAAATGCTTGGATCGCGGGCAAGGCGTATAGCGAGCTTCTGCTCGGAAAGCGGGAAAACAACCGAATTCTTTGGGGAGAGGACGGCTATTTGATGGCGCGCAACGAGTATCGGGATCTCTCGGTCGCAGAGGAAAATCTGCGGGCGGTGGCGGAGCATTCGGAGATGCTGACGGTATGGATTCCGCGGAGTGCCGACGTGATGACGATCCATCTGCCGCACGCCTATCCGTCCGAGGCGGCAAGTGGACTCTATCACTTGCTCGACGGACGGGGAGAAATTCCTTGGCGGGAGCTTCGGGACGCGGCAGAGCAGGGGACACAGGTTTATTACCGCACCGACCATCACCTGACGACCGAGGGAGCATATCTTGTCTACCGTTCGCTAGGCGAGGTGCTTGGGTATACCCCTGTCGAACGTGAAAGCTTTGAGAAGCAGACGGTCAGTGAGAATTTCTTTGGGAGCGCCGATTCTGCATCAGGCGGCATTGCGCTGCGCGCCGATGTGGTCGAGCTCTTTCGTTACGCGGGCGACGGAGAGTTTCTCTTGACTGATCAAACGACGGGGGAGAAGAGAGAGGGATTTTACGATTGGTCTGCCCTCGAACAAAAGGATCAGTACGAGGTCTTTCTCGGTGGAAATTATGCGCATCTGACGGTCGAGGCTACGAACAAAGAGAAGCCGCGGTTGCTTCTCGTCAAGGATAGCTTTGCAAACGCGATCGTTCCTTTTTTGGCAATCCATTTTGATCTGGAGATCGTCGATCCTCGCTGTCTTTCGGATGAGGTGACGGTGGAAAAATGCGATCAAATTCTGATTCTACAAGGTGTTGACACGCTTGCTACCAATCCTTCTCTGAAAAAAATTACGCTGATCAAACAAAAAAGCTGAACGGAATTCCGTTCAGCTTTTCCTATTTTCTTAGAATCTTTAGATCGCCAGATCTTCGATCAAAGCGTAGAGCTCTGCAATCTCAGCGCGGCGCTTGTCGCAGATCTCTTCCATCAGCTTGATCTCGTCAGCCGAGAAGCCGTCAAGATCGCCGTCCTTGAGCTTTCCTTTATACATACGGTCGGTCATCTGCGAGAAGACGATCTCCATGCTGGTGATCTTGCTGTCTTCCTCAATGACAACGAGGTTTGACTTGCCCTCAAGAATGAGGTCGAGTGCCTTCACGCCCATTTGCGATGCGGTAAAGCGGTCGCGGAGCGTGGGAGAACCGCCACGGACGATGTGCGCAAGTCTTGCAAACTTGGTTTCAATGCCCGTTTCTGCCTCGATCTTCTTCTGAAGAACCTCACCGTAGGGGATCTTCTTGCCGTTCTCGTCGGTCACGAATACGCCTTCGCTGACAACAACGAGCATACCTCTCTTTGCCTTCTTCTTTGCTGCCTTGATGCGCGCAATGGTCTTTGCTTCGTCAAAGGGAACTTCGGGGATAGCAACTGCCATCGCACCTGCGGCAATACCTGCGCGCAGAGCGATCTGTCCGCAGTCGCGACCCATTACTTCAACGACGTTGCAACGAGCGTGCGATTCGCAAGTGTCGCGAAGCTTGTCGAGGATTTCTACGACGGTGTTCATTGCCGTATCAAAGCCAACCGTGTAATCGGTGGCGGTAATATCGTTGTCAATCGTGCCCGTAACGCCGATGGTGGGAATTCCGTGAACAGCGAGGTCGGTTGCACCGCGGAAGGTTCCGTCGCCGCCGATGGCGATGATTGCTTCAATTCCGTTCTTTTTGCAGGTTTCGATTGCCTTAGCCATACCTTCGGGCGTCTTGAATTCCAGACAGCGGTCGGAGTAGAGCATCGTACCGCCGCCTGTGATGATGTTGGAAACGGCACTGGGCGTCAGGTCGATGAGCTTGTTGTTGATCAGACCGTTGTATCCACCGATGATACCGACAGTCTGGATTCCCTGCTTATCCGCTTTTCTTGCAATTGCGCGGACAACTGCGTTCATACCGGGCGCATCGCCGCCCGAGGTGAGAACGCCGATTTTTTTGAAGTTTTGCATGCGTTGAGACCCTCTCTTTATAATGAATATTTATTTTCTACAAATGATTGCAATATATTCTTATTTTAATACAATTTTCGTGAAAAATCAAGCGATTTTTTCGTTTTTTTAAAAATTCACAAAAAGTTTATTTTTCTGCAAAAGCAGAGCGTCGGATACTTGATTTTTTTTGAAAAATATGGTATACTATACAAAGAAATAATTTCAAAAAAGGAATGGTTGCTATGGCAAATTATCGAAGAGGACGAATTAACGACGAAATGCAGAAGGAGCTGGCAATGGTGCTCCGTGAGGTCAAGGATCCGCGCATTTCCGAGGCGTTTATCAGTATTACTGCGGTTGACGTGACCCCTGATTTAAAATATGCAAAGGTGTACTATTCTGCGATGATGGGGGATAAAAAAGAGATCGCTAAGGGTCTTAGATCCTCGGCGGGGTATCTTCGCCGTCAGCTAGCGCAGAGAATGAATCTGCGTATGACCCCTGAACTTAGCTTCTACGAGGACCATTCGATCGAGCACGGCGCGCATATTTCGAAGCTGCTGAACAGTATTGAGTTTGCGCCCGAAGAAGAGGGAACAGAGGGAGAGGACGAGCAGGTATGACATATTTTCGTACGCTGACGGTGCGCGAGCTTTGTGAAAAGCTTTGCGAGAGAAAGGCGACGCTCATCGTCTATCACGCACGGCCCGATGCCGACGCGATTGGCTCGGCGTTTGCTTTGCGGGAGCTCTTGGAAGCAATGGACATTCCGACGATCTGTGCATGTGTGGACGAAATTCCCGATCGGCTCGGTTTTCTGTGCGACGGTGTGCAGGGAAGCGTACTTGCCGATGAGGAGATGGAGTTCGGTCACGAGCGGGTAATCAGCGTTGATTCGGCGTCCCCCTCTCAGCTTGGTGCGCTGTTTGAGCGTTTGCACCGAAATATTGATCTGATGATCGACCATCACGGCACCGGTACGGTATATGCCGACCATTATATTGATCCTACGGCTTCGGCTACGGGTGAGATTGTGTTTGAAATCGCAAAAGAGCTTTTGGCAATGGGACGTATCGAAGCGATCGCACCTCGCTTCTATCGCTTTATTTACGCGGCGATCGCATCGGATACGGGCGGATTTCGTTTTGCCAATGCGACGCCGAAAACGCTTCGGATTGCGGCAGAGCTTCTCGAGACAGGCGTCGATCATACCGATCTTTGTCGCAGACTCTTTGAGTCGAAATCGCTTCCGCAGATTAAGGCTGAGGGAGAGGCGGCAAGCCGTATGCGCCTTTACGAAAAGGGCAGAATTGCGGCGGTGACCTTCCCATATTCGTCGAAATTTGCGCTCGGACTTCGCGACGAGCATCTCGAAACCGTCATCGACATTCCTCGTTCGGTATCTGGTGTGGAGATCGCGTTTGCGGTTCGTCAACCCGAGGAGAAGGGTGTGTTCCGCGTATCGATGCGGTCGGCAAGTGATTTCGACGTTTCCGCCGTGTGCGCGCGCTTTGGCGGTGGTGGACACCGTCGCGCGGCAGGCTGTACGGTCGAGGCGCAAAACGTCTATGATGCAGAAGAAAAAATTCTTTCGGTTATTCGCGAAATGATGTCGGAATAAAACAAAAACGGATCTGTGATTACAGATCCGTTTTTGTTTGGGAAGAGTCAGAAGAATTCAACCAATGATTGATTGATTTTCGTTTTTTTACATGATATAATGCAATTGTGGCTACGAATTTTTCTGGATTCTGTGGAGAAAGGCGGTGATGCGTCAGGCTTCGTTCTTCGTAACGAATTTCATCGATTTGATAACGACGTCGGTATAAGGCTTGTCGTTGGCAAGACTCTTTTTGACCGAAGCGATCTCGTCAACGACCTCAATACCGTAGATGACCTCGCCGAATGCGGCGTACTCACCGTCAAGATGGGGGGAGTCTGCGTCGCAAATAAAGAACTGCGAGGATGCCGAGTCGGGATGATTGCTTCTTGCCATCGAAATTACACCGCGCTTGTGCGAAAGATTGTTTTCAAAGCCGTTGGAGGCAAATTCTCCCTTGATGGTTTTGTCCGAGCCACCCGTTCCGTTGCCGTCGGGGTCGCCACCCTGAATCATAAAGCCTTTGATGACGCGGTGGAAGATCAGACCGTTATAAAAACCATCATCAACAAGAGTTTGAAAATTTTCTACCGTTTCGGGAGCTACGTCGGGATAAAGTTCTACGACGATATAACCCAAGTCTTCAATTTCCATCACGACGTAATTTGTAATCTCTTCGCTGTAGCTGACCACCTCAAGGAGCGCTTTTTCCTCTTTCGAGGTGCAGGAAACAAGACTCAGCGAGAGCAGGATGAGAGCGAGGATAAGACAAAGAAATTTTTTCATTATTCATTCTCCGTTCTGTATGTTTGTTTTTCATTATCGCCTATTATTGTAACAAAAACTCCCTCGTTTGTCAAGTTTTTTTGCTAAATACGAAATAAAGAGCACACGGCAAAACATACTATACCATAGATGATAGAGGGGGTGCGTATGGAACAACAAAAACAAAGTATGGAATGGAGAGAGCGGGCGGCAAAGATCTTTTGCTTTGCGATGCTTCTTTTGGGGATTTATTTGGTGCTACGCTATGCCAAAACACTCCTGATCGTTATTGCGATCGTTTGGGGCGTTTCTGCTGTGATCGATGGTTTGGCGCGAAGGACAGCGCGCGTGACGCATCTTCCGCGAAAACTGCTTGCCGTGCTCTATTTGATCCTTTTGATCGTCCTTCTTGGTGCGATCCTGTTTTTGGCTTTACACCGACTATGGCGGGAGCTGGAGGAGCTTGTGCTTTGGATGGAAGAAAACCGAGACGTGATCGGAGAGAAGGTCAGCGCAGTGATGGCGTCGACCGAGGAGCTGATCGCGCGAATTCCCATTCTTGGGGATGCCAAAACGAGTGACGCGCTTTCGGAGTTTGGCGTGAGGCTCGATACGATGATCTCGGAGTTCATTCATCAAGCCTTTCTGCGCCTTGGCTCGTCGCTGACAATCTCGTTTGGCGGACTTGTTCGCGGTACACCGAAGGCACTTGTGACGGTGATCGTTACGGTGCTTGCCTGTTTTTATCTGAGTATGGATTACGAGGGACTTCGGGATCGGTTGATCTCGCTCTTTCCTACCCATACCGCGCATCGGCTTGACGGTATTCGCCAAAAAGCGGGCGTGGCGGTTCGCAGATTTTTGAGGGCATATCTTCTACTGATGCTCTTGACCTTCTCGGAGGTTTTCGTAGGTCTTATGATCCTAGGAAAAAGCTATGCGTTCCTGCTTGCATTGCTCGTTGCGTTTGTAGATATTTTGCCGGTGCTTGGCGCTGGAACGGTGCTTGTTCCGTGGGCGGTCGTGTCGATCCTCTTGAAAAATTATTATTTCGGATTCGGACTTCTCGTTCTGTTTGGCGTGGTCACCATCGTTCGGCAAATTGCCGAGCCGCACCTTGTCGGTGGAAGCCTTGGTATTCATCCGCTCGTGTCGCTTCTCTTTTTGTTTGCGGGCCTTGAGCTTTTCGGATTCTTCGGGATGATTTTAGGACCCGCCACAGCACTGATTCTTAAGGAGATACTTCTACCTGACAAAAGCGATTGTTCTTGACAGATTCGTCTTTTTATATTATAATTAATATGATTATATTATAAAAGAACGGAGAAGATCAAAATGTCGATCGACCGAACGAACAATAAAAGAAAGCTTCCCGAGCTCCTTTCGCCTGCGGGGAATTTTGAAAAGATGCGCGCGGCGCTCCTCTATGGGGCGGACGCCGTGTATCTTGCAGGTCTGCACTTCGGAATGCGTTCCGCAGCGGATAATTTCAGCGACGAGGAGCTTGCAGATGCCGTAGCATATGCCCACGCACGCGGCAAGAAAATTTATCTGACACTCAATACGATGCCGCACGGCTACGAATATCCCGCACTGCGGGAGTTCCTTTTGCGCATTGCGCCGATGGGGATTGACGCCGTGATCGTTGCCGACCTCGGCGTGCTTGCCACGGTGCGCGAGCTTCTGCCCGAAATGGAGATCCATATTTCGACGCAGGCGAGCATTGTCAGTCCCGAAGCGGCGTGTGCCTACGCGGCACTCGGCGCAAAGCGACTGGTGCTTGCGCGTGAGCTGATGCTGGACGAGATCCGCGCCATTCGCGACCGACTCTCGCCCGAGATCGAGCTTGAGGCGTTCATTCACGGCTCCATGTGCGTAGCGTATAGCGGACGCTGTATGCTTTCCTACAATCTGACGGGACGCGATGCCAACCGCGGCGCGTGCGCTCAGCCTTGCCGTTGGACCTATTCGGTCACCGAGGAAAAGCGTCCTGAAATTCCGTTTCCGATCGAGCAGAATGAGCTTGGTACCTTCACGATGTCCTCGAAGGATATGTGTACGATCGAAATTTTGCCCAAACTGATCGAGGCGGGCATCGATTCCTTTAAGATCGAGGGACGAATGAAGAGCGCGTATTATACGGCGGTGGTCACCAATGCCTACCGTATGGCGCTTGACGCGTATGCGGAAGATCCCGATGGGTACGAATTCAAGTCTGAGTGGCTTCGCGAGCTTGAGAGTGTATCGCACAGAGAATACGCGACAGGCTTTTATCAGGATTCTCCGATGGAAAATGCTCAACTGACCGAAATGGGCGGATACATTCGTGAAAAGGCATATTTCGCTACGGCACTTACCGCCGACGATCTTCCCCTGCCCAACAGCTTGCAACAGATCAATGAAAACGGACGGCTCTATCCTTTTATTCAACGAAATAAGGTTTCCGTGGGGGATTCCGCCGAGATGATTTCTCCGAGAAAGATCGGCAGAGCCTTTTCGGTATCGGAGCTTTACGACGAATCGGGCGCGCCGATCGAATCGGCACCGCATCCGTCGATGAAATTTTTTGCCAGAGTACCCTTTGAGGTCGCGGCGGGTGATATTATGAGATCGGGGGAATAACGAGAAATGTTTCTGATTGAACTTTTAAAAAC
Organism: Clostridia bacterium; assembly: GCA_017631855.1. Taxonomy (GTDB): domain Bacteria; phylum Bacillota; class Clostridia; order Oscillospirales; family CAG-272; genus HGM12713. Next base: position 12,845 of record JAGBSP010000031.1, read on the forward strand.
CGTCCTGCTCGGTATCGTGGAAGGAATTACCGAATGGCTTCCCATCAGCTCGACGGGACATATGATCCTGCTCAACGAATTTATCTCGCTTGACGTCAGCGAAGCGTTCTGGGAGATGTTTGAGGTTGTGATTCAGCTGGGCGCGATTCTTGCAGTTGTAGTGCTTTTCTTTGGCAAGCTCAATCCCTTCTCACCAAAGAAAACTGCTGTCGAAAAGCAGGGCACGTGGCGGCTTTGGGGACTTGTGATCCTTGCGGTCATTCCCTCGGCGGTGATCGGACTTTTGCTCGACGATTGGCTCAATGAGCATCTTTACCGCTACGAGGTCGTGGCAATTACGCTGATCGTGTACGGTGTTGCCTTTATCGTCATTGAGAAGCTTCGCAAAGATCGTACGTATCGCGTGGAGCGAGTGGAGGATCTCACTTGGAAGGACGCGCTTCTCGTGGGCGGATTTCAGGTGCTCTCCATTGTGCCAGGTACCTCGCGCTCGGGCTCGACCATCCTTGGCGGAATGCTCTTCGGACTCTCGAGAACCGCGGCGGCGGAGTTTTCCTTCTACTTAGCCATTCCGACGATGGCGGGCGCAAGCCTTTTGAAAATGGCAAAATTCTTTCTGGACGGAAACAGCCTTGGCGGCGAAGAGATCACCATTCTTCTCGTCGGACTTCTCACGGCGTTTTTCGTGTCGCTTGCCGTCATTCGCTATCTGATGGACTACGTCCGCCGACATTCTTTTTCGGCGTTCGGTGTGTATCGCATCGTGCTCGGCGTGCTCGTGATCGGTTATTTTTTGCTTGTTCGTTGAGGTAAAAAATGAGCGAAGACATCAGAAAACTATCCATTCCGTACCCCATCATCGTCGAGGGAAAATACGACCGACTCCGCCTGCTTTCGGTGTGTGATGCGACAATTTTGACCACCGACGGCTTCGGGATCTTTAAAAAACAGGAAAAGCTGACGCTTTTGCGAAAGCTCTCCGAAAAAACACCGCTGATCGTTCTGACCGACAGTGACGGCGCGGGGAAGGTCATTCGTTCGCACTTAACCTCGGGTGTGCCCGCAGACCGCCTGATTCAGCTTTATATTCCGCAGATTGCGGGCAAGGAGAAGAGAAAGGCGCAAGCGTCTGCCGAGGGAACACTTGGTGTTGAGGGGATGGAAAGAGAACTCTTGTACCGTCTGCTTTCTCCCTATGAGAACGATGGTGCGATCCGTCGTGCAGAGGAAAATCCGCTCTCAAAGACCGATCTTTACACGGACGGACTTTGCGGCGGAGAGGAAAGTGCGGCGGCGCGTGATCTCCTTTGCGAAAAGGTAGGATTGCCACACGGAATGAGCGCGAATGCCTTGCTTGCGGCGTTGCGTCTGCTCGTGAGCTACGAGGAATATTGCCGACTTGTCGGACGCTCGGAGTCGTAAACAAATGAGAAGCGAGATATGAACATTTTCAAAAATCTGTTGCATATTTCGCGAGATTGTGCTACAATGAAGTCATCAAATCACAGAATAACCACAGAAAAGAGGAAAAACCATGAAAACGAAAATGAAATGGACGCGCATTCTTGCGCTTGGATTGATCGTAGTGATGCTCTGCCTGACGCTTGCCTCCTGCGGAGGAAACAAGGTTGCAGACGCATCGGGTACGGCGGGAACGCTTGGCTGGAACTACGTGTCGGATACAAAGACGCTGACCATCACGGGTGTTGGCGCAATGCCCGAAGTAGAGAGCTCCGAGGATGTGGCGTGGACGTCGGTGCGTGAGGGCGTGCAGAAGATCGTTGTCAGTGAGGGAATTACCGCGGTGAGCGATTACGCGTTCTACGGAATGAACTCGATGACCGAGGTCGAGCTTCCTGCGTCGCTCAAAGCCATTGGAGATTTTTCGTTTGCATATAGCCAGAAGCTCGTGACGGTGGAAATTCCGTCGGGTGTCGAGTCGATCGGTGAGAGCGCCTTTGAGGGCTGCGGATCGCTTGGCTCGGTCTTTGTTCCGAGCAGTGTCAAAACGCTTGGCGAGCGCGCGTTTGCCTTCTGTCATTCGATGACGAGTGCCGTAATCGCGGGCGAGCCCGAAGAGATCGGTGCGTGGACCTTCAAAAATTGTACCTCGCTCGAAAATCTTGTGATCAGTGACAAGCTGACCGAGGACCGTGTCGATGCGACCGCGTTTGAGGACGCGGCAGAGGATTTTGCGTCTGCCGAGAAAAACTCTAACCCCAACGGCGAGAGCACAATTACGATTCACTATGTCACCGACGGTGAAACGGTGACCGAAACTCACGATATGGAGTACGGAGAGAGCTACTACTATCCCACTCCCGCAAAGGATGGATATACGGCTGACGCAACCGAGGTCAGCGGAACGGCAAACGGAGCAGACCGCACGGTGACCGTTACCTACACGAAGGATGCCGAAGCAGAAGAAGAGGAAGCTCCCGTAGAGGAGGAAGAGGAAGAGAAGAACATGACGACGATCGTGATCGGTATCGTGATCTTCGCCGTCGTGCTGATCGGTATCGGCGTTGGCGCATTCTTCTTGCTTCGTTCCGATAAAAAAGGCAAAAACGGATCGACGGTACGCAAAAATACTGCGCCGAAGAACGGAAAAAAGAAATAATCGAAAGGGACACTCCAAGCAATGAAAAACGGATGTCATATTGAGGTCAAGCTTTCGGAGGATCTGCTTCGCAAGCTTCTGTATATTTCGGAAGCCGAGCGTCGGACACCGTCGGCACAGTTTAATTTTATGCTTCGTAACAATATTGCGTATTTTGAAAAGACCAAGGGAAGAATTCCCGAGGCAGAGATTCGGAAAATTGATATTTCCGAATATCAGATTGAGGAGAAATAAAAATGAAAAAGAAACTATTTTTTGCATTGTTAGCGCTTCTCGTGTGTGTGAGCCTTCTGTTCGTTTCTTGTGACAAGGAAACTGTTTCCGAGGACACCACTGCACCCGCTACCGAGGAAAATAACGACAAAAAGCAAGAGTTTGACGTTGAGGCGGGCAAGGCTGCCGTTGTGAAATACATCAAGGCAGACGAATCGGTAACGGCGGATATGGATGTGGAAAGCATCATGAAGAATTTGAAGATGACTGCCGAGATCGATATGAGTCTTATGGACGAGACGATGGAGCTTGATATGTCCATGAAGGACGGGTTGCTTTATATGAATGCGGTAGGAGAAGAAAGCTACGTTTTGATGCAGGGTGACGAGGCTTTGAGCTTTGTGAAGATGCCGAACGGGCAGTGGGTATTGGAAGAAGATGAGGAAGAAGAGGATCCCGCGGAAGACGACGAAACCGAATGGATTATGATGCTTCAGGGCGCAAGCTTTGAAGATCTCACCGTCGAGGACATCGACTACGTTGACGGAAAATTCGTGATCAAAAACGACTTTTTGATCGAGATATTCGTTGATGCGATCGTGGACGGCGTTACGGACGGTGAGCAGATCGATAGCACGGAGATGGATGCTGCCATTGCTGAGGCAAAGGGCGAATTTGAAAAATTTATCGATGCGATGAATTATGAGATCTTCTTCCGAGTTTCCGAGAACGAGGTCACGCAGGCAGGCTTTACGATGGAAATGGATTCGGCGGCAATGCAGGAGTTCGAATTTGTCGAACCCGGCACAAGCGGACGCGCGAAGATCGAGTTCTCTTGTAAGTTGGCAGACGGTGGCAAAACACTCAAGGAAGCGTCCATGAAGATGGAACTCTACGAAGAGGGTGTGACCGATATGAGCATGGATTTCAATTTCAAGATGCGTTCCAAAACTCGCTTGGTGCTGACGGGAGAGCTTACTGTTTGGGTGCAGGAGCTGGGAGATAGCGTGACGATGGATATGGAGGGAACGATGATGATGAACGACGATTCAGGATTTCCTTCGACCATCCCCGCGATTGTCCAATCGTATATGAAGTAAAAAACGAAGAGAGCTCTTCGGAGCTCTTAAAAACCTTGAAAAAGAAGGAAGATGTGGTATGTTTCTAAATACCAAACGGAGGGAAAATAAGAATGAAAAAGAAACTGCTGCTTGCAGTGTTAGCACTTTTTGTGTGTATGAGTCTTTTGTTCGTTTCTTGTGCCAAGGATGACACAGAATCCTCGGATCGTCTTTCTGCAGAGGAAGAAGCCAAGCTGAAGAATATTGAGGCGGGCAAGGCCGCGATTGTAAAATTTCTCAAGAAAGACCGCGCCACAGAGGATATGATGAATGCCGAATCGATCGTAAAGAATCTGGAGATGACTTCTTTTTTGGAACTGACCATACTGGGGAGGACGTCAGAGTTTTCTATCTCAATGAGGGATAGCTTGCTGTATATGAGCGGCCCCGACTTGCAAATGTATGTGTTGATGCAGGGAAGCGAGGCTACGAGCTTCGTGCAAAAGAACGGAAAGTTTGTGCTTTATGCGGATTCTTCTGAGGCAGAGCTGCCTGAGAAAGAGGACATCACCGAAGAACTGACGATGTTCACGGGAATGAGCTTCGAAAAGCTGACCGTAGAGGATGTCGAGTACGTAGACGAAAAATTCGTGCTGAGCGATGATTTTGTCATTGAGATGCTCGTTGATTCGATGGCTGACGGTGAACAGCTCAACGGCATGATGTCGGAAGAGGCAAGAGCCGAGATCGAATCCGTGTTCGAAATGATGACGTATGAGATCTCATGCAAGGTGAATGACGGCGAGGTTACACAGTTCAATTTTCTGATCGATTTGAATGCATCGGCAATGCAAGAAATGGAACTGCTTGAGAAGGACGTGGACGGCCACGCAAAAATTGATCTTTGTATGAAGCTGTCAGAGGGCGGCAAGACGATCCAAAATGTTGTGATAAAGATGGATCTTTACGAGCAGGATGCGTTCGATATAGACATGGATCTTGAAGCAAGGATGCATACCACAACCCGAATGTCTCTTTCGGGAGAACTTCGTCTCGACACCCCCGAGCTTGATGAGGGTCTTTGCATCGAATTGGACGGATCGATCCTTTGGGGTGACGATTACGGCTTCCCTGAGACGATTCCGGAGATCGTGCAAGAGTATATGAAGTAAAAAATGAAGAGCGCTCCTCGGAGCGCTCTTTTTTGCTTGAAAAACAAAGAAAGATGTGATATAATAAAGAAAATCAAAGTATTGGAAAGGAGAGGATCGGATGAGATCGCTGGGAATTTATCTTCATATTCCGTTTTGCGTGCAGAAATGCAACTATTGTGATTTTTGCTCCTTTGCGGGCGCCGATGCTTCTCTTTTTGATGCATACACCGCGGAGCTTTGTCGACGGATCGAGGCAAAGCGAGGACGAATGGCGGAATATTTAGTGAACACAGTTTATTTTGGTGGCGGCACGCCAACGCTTTTGTCGGCGGAGCAGCTTTCGCGTGTGATGGATACGCTTCGTCGCAGCTGCCATATCAGCGAGGATTGCGAGATCACCTGCGAGTGCAATCCCGCTACGGCAGACCTCAAAACATTGCGCGAGATGCGGAAGATGGGCATCAACCGTCTGAGTATCGGACTTCAAAGCGTGCACGACGAAGAGCTCAGACGCCTCGGACGGATTCATTCTTACGAGGATTTTCTTGCCACTTTTGCAGATGCCCGTGCAGCGGGCTTTGACAATATCAGCGTTGATTTGATGTACGCGCTCCCCGAGCAGAGCCTTGCCTCCTTTGAACAAAGCTTAAAGGGACTTGCCGAGCTATCTCCCGAGCATATTTCGGTATACGGGCTGAAGATTGAGGACGACACGCCCTTTGCGCGGATGCGCTTCTCGCTGATCCTTCCAGACGAGGAGGAGGAATACGAGATGTACCTCGCATGCACGAGAATTCTCGAAGCATACGGCTACCGCAAGTACGAGATCAGCAATTTCGCAAAGCTCGGTCGAGAATCGCGTCACAATCTGCGCTATTGGCACGGAGAGGAGTATCTCGGCTTCGGCGTGGCGGCGCACTCCTTTTTTGCGGGAGAGCGATTTGGTCATACGAGAGATATTTCTGCTTTTTTGCGCGGTGAGGAAATCGTGGAGGAACGAATCCATCTAGATGCGCACGAGCTTCAAAACGAATATCTGATGCTTCGCTTGCGCCTTCGCGAGGGGATTGATAGATCGGAGTTTTATGAAAAATTCGGTTCCCCCCTGCCGTCGCTTGATCGGTGGATTGAGGGTGGATGGATGGAGGAGAGAGAGGGATGTGTCTTCTTCACCGATGCGGGCTTTTTCGTCAGCAACGCAATTTTGTCTGAGCTTTTGGATTTTGAGCAGAATTGAGTGCTTTTCGGAAAAAACTGTTGACTTTTTCCTCAAAATACGATACAATAGAAATAGAAAAACAAAAGCCGCCGAGGCGGCGGATAGGAGAATATAACATGGAAGAAAAGATCTTTGACAACGATTATTTTACGCTGACCGACGAGGACGGCAACGAGATCGAGTTTGAATTGATCGGACGCTGTGAGCGCAACGGAAAGCAGTATTTCGCAATGATTCCCGTCGAGGAGGGAGAAAAGGAAAGTGACGTATACGAATACGTTGTTCTCAAGCTCGACACGGTCGATGGAGAGGAAATGCTCGTTACGATCGACGATGACGAGGAGCTGGACGATATCGCAGATTATTTTGATGATCTTTTTTCGCAGGAGATTGATTACGACAATTAATTCGTAAAAATCTGCATATACTATCGGTAGAGTGAATTTAACCTGCTTGGTTTGTGATATTCGGGTATAAAAACCCACAAATAGAAAAAGGAGTCCGAAATAGAGTCGAACGCGGTTTGCAGGCCTCCCTTTTTCCTCCTCGATTGACTTGTCTCGACAGGGAAAAAGGACGTTGGAAGCAGTAAAGCGGGAGATAGGACGCCGCCTTGCACAAGCAGGGTTTCTCTATTCTCGGATACACGGCCCGGTGGGATTTTTCAAAAAAATAACGGTGGCAATTAGCCACCGTTATTTTTTCGTATTTCTTTATCTTACTTCGTTGCAACCAAGATATAGAGCACAACCGTCAGAATGACGAATACGAAGGAAAGAACTGTCGTAATACGACTGAGGATCTTATCCTTGGACTGGCTCTTGCCCTTCGAGAAGAAGGACTCGGTCGAACCTGCGATCGAACCAGAAAGGCTCTTGTCCTTGCCGGACTGTGCCAATACGCATGCAATCAAAACGACAGCAAGTACGATAATTACGATTCCCAATGCAATTTCCATCTCAGAACACCTCCGAACCTAAACGTTTTCCATGCCACTGTGGGCAGAAATAGTCATTAACATTGATATTGTATCACAAACGCCGCAAAAAATCAAGAGTAATTTGAATATTTTTTTGGCTTTTTTTGACTTTTTCTCCTCAAAATGGCGAAAACCCTTATTGGAAGGCATTTTGCAGCTTTTCGAGTGCTCCTTTTTCGATGCGACTGACATAGGAGCGGGAAATCTTCAGAATCTGTGCGATCTCGCGTTGCGTCATTGGGCGCTTTCCCGAAAGACCGTAGCGAAGAAGAATGACCTGCCGCTCGCGCGGCGTAAGAAGCGTATTGACGTAGCGAAGCGCGCGATCCGATGCGATCTTTCGCTCGATCTCGGAGGTCATGCTTTCGTCACAGCTGATCACGTCGATGTAGGTCAGGGGATTACCGTCGCGGTCAACGTCGATGGTTTCGTTGAGCGAGATTTCCGAGGAGTGCTTTTTCTGGGCACGGAAGTGCATCAGAATCTCATTCTGAATGCAACGCGCCGCGTAGGTGGCAAACTTCGCGCCACACGAGATTTGAAAGGTGTCTACAGCTTTGCAAAGACCTACCGTTCCGATCGACACGAGATCCTCGGGATCCTTTGCGGAGGCGTAATATTTTCGCACGATATGCGAAACGAGGCGGAGATTGTGCAAAATCAGCTTCTCTCTTGCCGTGAGGTCGCCCTGCTTCATTAAAAGAAAATACTTGTGCTCCTCTTCGGCAGAGAGCGGTGGGGGAAAGCTTTGCGGAGAGTTGATTCCAAGAATGAGGTGAAAGAGGTGCGAGAGCATCGAAAAGAAATTCAAAAGCATCGTGTTGCTCCTCGGTACGAGGTCCTTCGGACACCGAGGGAAGAATTTGGCGTCCTGCGTACCGTCCCTGAGAAAAATGTATGCAAAAACGGGCAAATCATTCCGTATCCTCGATTGACAGACGATGGTTTTTATGGTACAATGAATATAATAACTATTGATTACCACTACAAGGGGGACACTATGAAAAAACTTTACGGAAATGCCATCGTCGGACAGTCGGGCGGACCTACCGCGGCAATCAACGCAACGCTGTGCGGCGTCGTTCGCGGTGTACTCTCGCAGATGGGCGAGGGCGCGTGCATCGAAAAACTTTACGGAATGAGAAACGGAATCGAGGGGCTGATGGATCGCAGAACGGTCTGCCTTTCGGACTTCTTTGACTGTGAAGAGAAGCTGAAGCTTCTGGAACAGACGCCTGCGGCGGCGCTCGGTTCTTGCCGCAAAAAATTGCCGAATCCCGATTCGACCGACGAAAAGGATATCGCGTTTTACGAGAAGCTCTTTGCGATTCTCGAGGAGTATAATATTCGCTATTTCTTCTACATTGGCGGAAATGACTCGATGGATACCGTTGCTAAAATGTCGCGCTGGGCAGAGAAGTGCGGCTATGAAATGAGAGTTATGGGTGTTCCGAAGACGATCGACAACGACCTTCCCACCACCGACCACACCCCCGGCTTCGGTTCGGCGGCAAAGTTTATCGCTACGGTAATGCAGGAAATTATTTGCGATTGCGCGGTTTATACGACCAAGGCGGTCACGATCGTTGAAATTATGGGACGCGACGCAGGATGGCTTACGGCGTCGTCGGCAATCGGACGCGTGGTTGACGGACGCGCACCCGACCTTGTCTATCTGCCCGAGCGTTCGTTTGATATGGAGCAGTTCTTTGCTCGTATTGAAGAAAAGTTCCGTGAGCACCCCAATCTCGTCGTTGCCGTATCCGAGGGTTTGCAGTTTGCGGACGGTCGCTACGTGGGTGAGGGACAACAGAGCGGTGTTGCCGATGCGTTCGGTCATAAGTATCTGTCGGGTACGGGTAAGGCGCTCGAATTTGCCATCAAGGAGAGATTTGGCTGTAAGGTGCGCTCGGTAGAGCTCAACCTGCCTCAGCGTTGCGCAGGACATCTGCTCTCGCGTACCGATATCGAAGAATCGGTATCGATCGGTAAGAAGGCGGTCGAAGCGGCAATCGACGGTGTCAGCGGCGAGGTAATGATCTTCGTTCGTTCCTCGACAGCTCCGTACGTCTGTGAGATCAGCCACGAGAAAGTGACGAAAATTGCAAATCAAACCAAGTACGTTCCTGATGAATTTATCAATGAAACTGCAGATAATGTAACGGATGACTGCTGCAACTACTTGCTTCCCTTGATTGTGGGAGAATGTGATGTTATTTACAATAACGGTCTTCCCAAGCATATCATTCTCTAAGGAGTAACGATCTATGAAGATCATCATTGTAACCGGCGCATCCTCGGGCCTCGGACGAGGCTTTGCGGAAGCGCTCGGCACACGGGAAACGATTGACGAGGTCTGGGTGATCGCGCGTAGAGCCGATCGTTTGGAAGAGCTGAAAAACACAATAAAAACAAAAGTAGTTCCGATATCCTTGGACTTATCCGTGAATGAGTGTATTGAAAAATATAAAAATTTGCTTGCAGACAAGAACCCCGAGGTTGTAGCGCTTGTCAATGCGGCGGGCTTCGGACGCTTTGGTGAATTTGAAAATATTACGCTCTCCGATCAGATGGGGATGATCGATCTGAACGTCGCGTCGCTGACCGCCGTGACCTATCTGACGATTCCGTACCTTACGGAAGGAGCGGAGGTTTATCAGCTTGGTTCGTTTTCGGCATTCTTGCCTTTGCCGTACGTCGGAGTGTACGCGGCAACAAAGGCGTACGTTCTCAGCTTCTCTCGCTCCCTTGCTGTCGAGCTTCGTCACAGAAAGATCCGCGTGATGGCGGTCTGCCCCAAGTGGGTGCGTACCGAATTTTTCGACCGTGCCGCAGAGCAGCCCGACGTCGTGACCTATTACGATCGCTTCTATACGGTGGATCAGGTTGTCAAACGAGCGCTCCGCGATATGAAGCGCGGCAAGGACGTTTCCACCTGCGGCATCCACGCCCGCACCGAAGCGCGCCTTCTAAAGCTTCTACCCGCCAAACTCGCAATGAAAATCTGGTGTCGGCAACAGAAAAAGTAACAACAAAAAAGCGGCTTTATGCCGCTTTTTTTATCTTTTCTTCTTTCTCGGAATGAGAATGACAATGAGGACGATGGCGATGATAACGATCACGATCGCGATCACAAGACCGATCCAACCGATTGAAGTGCCTTCGTCCGTTGCGGTATCGCTGCCCGCCTCGTCTTTTTCGTTGCCGATCATACCGTCGCTGTCGTTTGCGACGCCGTCGGTTGCATCCGCGGCTTCATCAACAACATCGCGGACGGCGTCACCGACGTCGCTTGTGGCTTCCTTTGCGGCGTCGCCGATCTCACCCATCACGCCGTTCTTGGCGTGTGCTGTGAGTGCGAACGAAGCCGAAAGTGTCATAAGAATCAGCGCGAAAATGAGTACCCAAACAGAGATACGCCGCGCGGTGTTTCTTTTGCTGATATCCATCGTAAAAACTCCTTTGTGAAATTGTTGCTCCGAGGTTAGTTTTTCCGAGGATTTTTGCAATATCCAAGGCAAAAAATACCTAAAAATGACGCGCCTGCATTTGAGCGGGCGCGTCGTTTTTTTAAAGATATTTCTGAATTTCGTTCCAAACGCCGTTAAAATAATGCTCAAAGCCCGCGTCGTTGGGATGGAGCGTTTTGTCGGCAAAATATTGGCTGTCGGCGGGAACAAAGCCGAAGCAATCGATGACGGTGAGGTTCGGAAGCTCCTTGGCAAGACCGTCGAAGACCTGCTTCATATAGGAGAATTCTCCCACCTCGGTAACCTTTTGATAGTCGGCACGCCAGATCGGTGCGAGAGCAAAGATCTTTGCGTTCGGATGGCGGCGCGAAAGCGCACGGTAAAAGGCGGTTGCGGTTTCGTCAAAATATTCCTTCGTGACATGCGACCAGTCGTTCGTTCCGTACGCGACGGTGATGTAATCGAAGTCGCCTTCGTCGCTCACTTCGGCAAGCTCGGGGAAGAAGATCTCGCCGCCGATCGCCTTGTTGAAGGCTTCGGCATCGAGCGCGTCGGTCAGGCGCGATGCGTAAGAATTCGAGGGATTGACGGCAACGTAGCCGTGGGTGATCGAGTCACCGTAGATCAGCATTTTTTTGGATTTTTTCACGGGGATGATCGTTGCGCCATCGTCAAGCATGAGCGAGCGGATTGCCGAAGCGGATGCCCAAGGGAAGTAGATTTTTACCTCTTTTTCGCCCTCTCCGAGCTCAAAGCTTGCCGAAAATTCGCGCTTGTCGGACTCGTTTTCACCAAACGAGCCGATCTTTTCTCCATTGACAAGAACGTCGTGTACAAAGCAGTTGCTGGACGACGCGGGAACACCCTCGACTTCGATCGCAAGGGCGCGCGAGCTCGTGACAAATTCCAGACGGATTCCTGCGGTGGCAAGCGTTTTGTCCCAAAGGGATTTACCGCCGATCGTCGTTCGGGTGCTATAAGCGGACTCCTGCTCCTTGGTGAAGCGGAAAAGGTGGACGGCGCCGTTCTTTTCTTCGACGCGGACAGCACCTTTGGTGATCGTTTTGATTTGTTCAAACGTTAGTTTCATTTTTCTTCTCCTTGCGTTTCGATTTTTTTGATGGGCATCGTCAGATAAGCAACGCGATCGTTGCCAGAATAATCCTTATAGACCTCGCAACGGAAGCCTGCCTCGGCGGCAATTGCTGCGACCGATTTTGCCTGATTCCAGCCGATCTCGAGGAGCATCATACCCGTAGGACGCAGATATTTTCCGTATTCCTTGATGATAACACGGTAAAAGTCAAGTCCATCCTCACCGCCGTCGAGCGCCGCGGCGGGCTCATAGGAAAGCTCGCGCTCAAGGAGAGGAAGCTCTTGCGATTCAATGTAGGGCGGGTTGGAAAGAATGCAATCAAAGACGCCGAGCTCGTCCATAAATTCGGGCGCGAGTACGTCCTTGGCAATCAGTCCAATGCGATCGCCCACACCGTTGGTTTCGGCATTTTCTCTGGCAATCTCGAGCGTCGGCTCAAAGAGATCGACAGCGACCGCGTGGCAGTCGGGACGGGCGGCAAGCGTCGAGATGGCAATGCATCCGCTGCCCGTGCAAAGGTCGATAAACCTTGCCTTTTGGGGCATCATACGGACGGCAAGCTCCACAAGCTTTTCGGTGTCGGGACGGGGGATGAGGGTGTCCTCCGTCACGCGATAGGTTTCGTTGCAAAATCCCCAATAGCCGAGAATATATTGCAGGGGGAAGTGCGAGCGGCGTTGCAGAACGGCTTGCTCGAGCTCAGGACAGTCAAAGTCCTCGTCGCGCCTCTGCAAAAGCTCGGCTTTATTGATGTTACAGAACTGACAGATGAGCATTGCGGCCTCACCACGGTCGTTTTCAATGCCCGCTTCTGCAAGCTCCAGACAGATCTCGTTATACGTCATACAGTCCTCCGACGGTACAAAATTCACTCTTTTTTTATAGCATATCATATTATAACAGATATTCTTGTAAAATAAAAGAGCTTTTTTGAAGAATTTTAAATAATTTACAGGAAAATTCGGCTGTTTTTCGGATCGTGCAGAATTTTGACGATCCTGCCGAGAATTTTTGGGGAATCCAGATATACGTCGGGATATTTTTTGTTCTCGTCGGTGCAGGCGTGCAGAATATACTGCCGTTCGGTACCGAGTGTGTAAAGCTGTCTGGCAAGCAGCTTTCCTTCCTCGGTGGCGATGATGACGAGGTCGCCGTTCTCGGCGGAACTTTTTCGGTGAAAGAGGATTGTGTCACCTGGAAAAATTCCCGCAAGGAGCATCGAGTCGTCCTCGGCGGTCAGCTCGTAGAGCTTTTCGCCTGCGTCGCTTGTCGCGGACCAATGGAAGCGCGAAAGCGAGAGCGCGTCGGTTTGCGGCGCTTCGAGTGCTAAGCGGTTGTCCTTTTGCAAAAGGCTTGTTTTATACTCTTTGGGCGTGCAGCCAAAGCGTTCCTTGAACTTTTTATAGAATTGAAGCTTGTTGCCAAAGCCTGCCTGAAGCACGATCTCGTCGATGCTGTAGCTCGTCGTTTCGAGAAGCTCGCCCGCAAAGGTCAGACGGAGATCTGAGATGTAGCTTTTGATCGGACAGCCGTAATATTTTTGGAAGAGCCGCCCGAAATAGACGGGATTGTAATTGTAACGGCGGGCAATCTCGTCGATCGAAAGGGGTTCTTTGTAGTGGCGGTTGATGTAGTCGATCGCGCGGGGCAGAATGACGTCGGGCTCTCGGGTGTGGTCGATCTGTCGGAGCGCTGAGGCATATTCGAGCAGAAGCAGAGAAAGATAGTGCCGTACGAGGGCTCGCTCGGGTGCTTCTGCCTTGTGAAGCTCAAAGTAGCATTGACCGAAGAGTTCCTGTATGAGACGGTTTTTCTCTGCGGAGAAGCGAACGAAGGGCTCGGAGTTTTTTCTTCCCCGCAAAAAGCTGAGGGCGTCCACCTCCGCACCGTCGAGCGAGAGCGTGATCTCCTGCAGAAAATCCTCTTTTAGGAAGAGGTTGTAGTATTCCGAGGTTTCGTGAAAATGCAGGTTGTGTACTTCTCCGCTGTCGACGATATAAAGACAGCCGGGGAACATCGTATAGGTGGTATCTCCGATCTCGTGAATGCCGCTTCCCTGGAGAATATAAACGATCTCCAAAAAGTCGTGAGAGTGGCGGTGTGTGGTGATATTACTGATATATTTTTTAATCAGCACGCCTTCTTTGTTGACGAAATGCGTGTTTTTTTCGTAAATTCGCACGGCGGAGCTCCTCCTTTTTCTGAAAATACAGATTGATTATACCACAAAGAGTATAGATTTGTCAATCAAAAAGAAAAAATTTTGTCTATTTTGTGTGATTGTTTGATGAAAATGCGAGAAATATTCTTAAAAAAATCAGCAAAATGCCTATTTTTAAAAGAACTCAACATAAAAAAGTATATTTTTGATACAAAAGAATATGGAAGTGATATTGTTTTTTTCTTGACTTGATGATACAATGAAACTGAAAAAGAAGGAAAAGGGAAGGAGGAAGGAAGATGGAACGCAAGGGAATTTTGATGCGGCTTCGTGAGGGCGGCGGAGAAATGTACGAAAAATACCACGCCGAGGTCTGGCCCGAGATGCTGGCAATCCTCAAAAAGGCGGGAATTCAGAACTATTCGATTTGGCGCGAGGGAGATCTTCTCTTTGCTTACTACGAGGTCGAGGATATGCAGAAGGCGTCCGAGATTCTTGGCGGAAGCTCGGTGCACGACGAATGGCGAAAGCTGATGCGCGATTACCTCTGGGAAGAACCCACAACGGGCAAGAACGAGTGGTTTATGAAAGAGGTCTTTTATCTCAAATAATGAAAAACAATTCAAAAACATATATGAAAGAGAGGAAAACAATATGTACTACTACAACTTGAAAGAAACCGAAAACAGAATTAAGAAAACACAGGCAATTCTCGAGGAAAAGGGACTTGATGCCGCTCTGATTTACTTTGATGAGCTCAACGTTGCCAACGGCTGGTATCTAACCGGTTGGTGCGGACAGTTCGAAAAGGGCTCGGTGCTCGTTCCCAGAGTGGGCGAGGCTTGGCTGCTTGGTGGACCTGAGAGCGAACCCTTCGCAAAGATGTCCTCTGCCATCAAGAACACCCGTTCCTTCCCCGTATTTATGGTTCCCGATGAGGAATATCCCAACGCTGAGATCATCGACTTTGCACAGCTCAACAAGGAACTTCTCGCAGGCGGTGTTGAGTTGAAGAGAATCGGTATCGTCGGCACGAATACCATTCCGCGTCAGGTTTATATTGACTTTGCAGAAGGCTTTAAGGGCGTTGAACTCGTGGACATTACCGATGACTACGAGATTATGCGTTCCTTCAAGAGTGAGTGGGAAAGAGAGAATATGCTCAAGGCAGTAGAGCTTTGCGATATGGCATACGATGCAATGAGAGCAAAGATTGCAAACGGCGTATTCGAGTATGAGGTCGCAGCCGCAGGTGAGGCAATCTGCCGAATGAACGGTGCAGATTCCTTTGCATACCGTACCATCGTTGGTTCGGGCGCACGCGCTGACGCAGTCGTTCCTACCGCAACCAACAAGATGATGCAGAACGGCGAGCTCGTTATGATCGGTATTGCACCCCGTTTCAACGGCTACGCAGGTACCTTCGGTGATACTCTCCCCGTCAGCGGTGAATACACCCCCGCACAGAAAGAGTGCATGAAGCACCTTCGCGAGGTTATGGCACTGACCAAGAATATGCTGAAGCCCGGTGTCAGCGGACGAGAGATCGACGTTCCCGGCCGTGAGTACTACAAGAAGCACGGACTTTTCGACTACCTCGTATGCCCCTTCGCTCACACCATCGGTCTGATGGAGGCAGAGGCACCCTTCTACGGTCCCAACAGTAACGATATTCTCGTTCCCGGTATGACCGTTATGGTAGACGTTTCCTTCTTCGGCCACCCCGAGTTCCACGGTGCGAGAATCGAGACCGGTTACATCATCACCGAAAACGGATGCAAGCCGATGTCCGAGAAGATGGACAAGTACTTCCAGCAGGACGTTCAGTAAGGATTAACGGAGAATTACGATGAAAATTCTGGTTGGTTCTTATCAATGTGAATCCAACACCTTTTCTCCCAACCTCGCGAAAAAAGAACTTTTTTACCGACTTTACGGAGAAGAAGCAAAGAATGAGCTCGTGGCAACGCGCGTATTCGAAGCGGAAGGATTTTCGGTCGTTCCGCTCGGATACGCCGTAGCGCTTCCTTCGGGTAGTGTGTGCCGCGAGGATTATCTCGAAATGCTCGAGGAGTTTCTCACAGAAGCGAGAAAGCATACCGATGCCGACGGCGTGTACCTCTATTTCCACGGTGCAATGTACGTGGACGGAATCGGAAGCGGCGAGGAATATTTCGTCAAGCGCTTGCGCGAGATCATCGGAAACGAAATTCCGATTTCGGTTGCGTCGGATTTCCATTCGAACGTGTCCGACGGACTTCGCGAGAATATTCAGGCGCTCTCGGGATTCCGTACCGCGCCGCACACCGACTACGACGAGACCGAAACGCGCGCGGCAAATGCGCTGGTTCGGATTCTGAAAGAGAATTTGAAGCCTACGCTCCATCTGTTCCGTGTGAAAGTGCTCTTTGCCGACGCCGCACAGACGGCGGGCGAGCCGTATCGCACGCTGCTTTCGATGCTTCGTGAGGCAGAGCAGGATGAGAGAGTGGTTTCCGCGTCGATCTACAACGGTCAGCCGTGGGTAGATGCTGAGTTTGTGGGCGCTTGCGTTGCTGTTTCTCTTGTAAACGACAACGGCGAGGCGTATGCGAAATTCAAGGCGATTGCCGACTACTACGAGGCGCATAAGACCGATATGAAGTTCGATATGCCCGCGCTTTCGCCCGACGCAACGGTGAAGGCAGTGAAGGATTTGCCGAAGCCGGTGTTTATCAGCGATTCGGGAGATAACTCTACGGCAGGTGCCGATGGAGAGTCGACCTTCCTCTTGGGAAAAATGCTCGACGGCGAAACGGGCAGAGGACTTGTGGCGTCTCTCTTTGACGAGAAGACCTACGCGGCGCTTTCTGCGTTGCCGGACGGAGCAATGACGAGCATTAGGCTTGCGGCAAAGGACGAATATTCCAAAGCTTTGGAGCTTTCGGGCAGAGTGGTTCGCAAGGGAGTCATTCTCGGATTTGTCGGTGAACGCGTCGGAGAGGGTGTGCTCTTTGAGAGCGAAGAGGGAATTGACGTGATCTTTTCGAATGCGAGAACCTCGTTTACGACCGAGGCACATTTTGACGAAATGGGCGTCAAACCCGCAGACTACGATTGGGTAGCACTGAAGATGGGATATCTGTGGCCAGGGGTGGACGGCTTGGCAAAGAGCCGTATTTTCTGCTTGACGCCCGGCAGCAGTACCAATGATTTTTCTACGCTCAACTTTAAGAATCTTCGTGGCGAATATTATTATATTCTTCCCGATAAATCTTGAAAAAACAATTAAATTTTAAAATCAAAAAATATTGAAAAATACAAAAGGAGATACGAACATGGAAATCGGAAAGAAGATTTGGGTATTTTCGGACGGAGATCTTCCCCCTCAGGGAAAGAGAGAGCCTCTCGGACACGAGGCGCTGATGGTGGTCAATAATAACGAGCAGGAGGCAGTCATCAAGATGACGCTTCTGTTTGAGGACAAGGATCCGAAGGAAGGACTGACGCTTCGCGTTCCCGCAAAGAGAGTCAACTGCTTCCGTATGGACTTCCCCGTAGGTGAGGAGAAGTTCGAGATCCCCGCAGGTCAGTTTGCCGTCATTCTCGAGAGTGACGTTCCGATCGTTGCCGTTTACGGACGTTTGGACCGCAGAAAGGATATGGCGTACTACCCCGTTCAGGGTTACTCGCTCTAAGAAACGTAAAACAGGCGTTGGGAAACCAACGCCTGTTTTTTTAGGTGTCCAAGCTCTTTTTGATCGAATGGATGTATTCGGTCGGGGTTGCGTGGACGTATTTTTTAAAGAGGGCGGAGAGGTAGTGCACCGAGGAAAGACCAAGCTCGTCGGCAATCTGCGTCAGCGTGTGCGAGCCCTCGCGGAGCAGGGATTTTGCGTGCTCTACGCGAAGCGTGTTGACGTAATCGATGATGGTTTTGCCGAAAAGAAGCTTGAATTCCCTCGAGAGCGAGGTTTTGTTGGTGTGGAAGAGAAAGCAAAGCTCCTCTACGTTGATCTTGTGGCAGTAGTTGTCGTCAATATAGCGCTTGATCTCGTGGATTTGCGGAAGCTCGGTGACGGCTGTGTCCTCGGCGTCGGTCGGTTGCGCGTCCTCCATCGTTCCTTGCAGGCGAAGACATTTGAGCAGAAAGATTTGCAGATAGTCCTTGATGAGCTGATCAGCGCCGAGGGGGAAGTCCTTTCGCTTTTTCATATCCTTTGCGTTTGGAACGTCGTAGGGCGGCATATACACAAGACGCGCTTCCTTGATGATCTCGGCGAGCATTTCCTGTAATTCGTCCGAGAGGAGCAGGGGAGAGTAGGTCAGACGGTCGATATGATTGCTGTGACATTCAAATCCAATAATTATGATGTTTGGTGCAATATTTTCGTCGCAAATCAATGCGTGGCGTTGGTTTGCTCCGTGTAAAATGAGTTGATTTTTACAAAGATCTCCCGTGTAGTGATCCGAAACGATGCGGATGCTTCCACGGTCGACGTACAAGAGCTCGCAAAATTCGTGACGGTCACCCGCCGTGTGATAGCTCGGAGTGAATTCAAAATAGTGAATGTTCGCGAGCTGCTCAACGATCAGCTCTTCTTTAAAATGCTTTAACACAAATTCCATTGCACTCTCCCGAAAAAGAAAAAGTATTTACGATATTGTACCACAAAATGATGATTTTGTAAAGACATTTCGTAAAAAAACTATTATAATGGAGATGAAACTTAAAGTTTTTTGAAAAAACTTTGAAAAAATAAGAAAAAGTGAGGTATTTACTATGGGAAGAATTTGTATTCCGGATCATGAGTATCAGGAAAGAATTCAGAGAGCAGCGAAGCTGATCGCTGCAAGAGGTCTTGACGCAATGCTGGTTTGCTCGACCGAGAGTGACTACGCAAACGCAAGATATTTTTCGGGCTTCTGGCCGCTGTTTGAGAGAGCAGGTGTGCTGATCTCGGCAACGGGTGAGGCTGCGCTTCTCGCAGGTCCCGAGTCCACCATTTTCGCAAGAGACTTCGGTAAGCTTGACAAGGTATTCGTTCTTCGCGAGTTCCGTGAGTCTGCCGACCCCTCTTACCCCGAGCTGATTCCCGACACCTTCCGCGATGCGTTCAAGGCTGTTGGAGTTACGGGCGAGAACATTAAGATCGGTCTTGGTAGCTACGTTGAGTGCACCCTTCCGATCTACGAGGGACTGAAGGAGTCCTATCCGAACGCTGAAATCGTTCGTTGCAACGACATTATGGTTGAGCTTCGTCAGATCAAGTCCGAGAACGAGCTTGCTTGTATCAAGGAAGGCTTCCGCATCGTTGAGATCGCAACCGACGAAGTGATCAAGGCTCTCAAGCCCGGTGTAACCGAGCTTCAGATGGTTGGTATCGCTCAGAAGGTGATTTACGAGCACGGTGCAGAGTACGAGGGTCTTCCCATGTACGTATTCTCCGAGGCTTCGACCCGTCACGCAATTTCGCGTTCGAGCTACAAGGTCATTGGAAAGAACGACATCGTTCAGCTGAACCTCTCCGCAAAGATCGACGGTTATTCTCCTGCAATCGGACTTCCCGTATGTATGGGCAAGCTCGAGGGTGAGCGCCGCGACCTCGTTGAGTTCTGTCTGAAGATGCACGACTGGACCGAGTCGCAGATTAAGGCTGGCATTCCCGCTGACGTGATTCCGAAGCAGTTCTTGCAGATGTTCAAGGACGCAGGCTACGAGAAGAACTACGTATACGGTCCTTGCCACGGAACGGGTATGATCGAGGTTGAGGCTCCTTGGATGGAAACCTCCTCCGACTACATCCTCCAGAAGAATATGACCTTCCAGATCGACACCTACGTTTCCTGCGACACCTTCGGATGCCGTTGGGAAAAGGGTATCGCTGTCAAGGAGAACGGCTGCGAGAGCTACACTGACTACCTCAAGAAAGGCATCATTGAGCTGGGCTTCTAATTATGGGAAACGTTGTAGGAAAAAAGAATTGGATCATTCCCGACTGCGAGCTTCCGCCTGAGGGTGAGGGAGTTCTCAAGGGTCACGAGAGCGTGATCTGCGTGAATGATACCGATAAGGTTGCAAAAATCAAGGTTACCCTTTATTTTGCAGACAAGGATGCTTACGAGGGCATCGAATGGATCGTTGAGCCGAAGCGCGTCAAATGCTTCCGTATGAACGTTCCGGAGCATATGAGCGGATACGTTGTACCGCTGGAAACGCAGTATGCAATGAAGCTGGAAAGCTCGCAGAAGATCGTCGTTCAGTACGGTCGTCTCGATAACCGCCAGACTAACCTTGCTTACTACACCACGATGGCATATTGATCATCTCCCCGAGACCTGCATTTGCAGGCCTCGGGGGTTATCTTTTTTTGCGAAAAAAGTGTATTTTTTTGCAAACTGCTTGACAAGTATTTAATTATTAAGTATAATTAAACTATATAAAACATCAATGAAAATTAGAGGTATTTGCTATGATTAAACTTCCCGAAATCAGAGAGGGCGTTTGCCTGAATTTTGAATGGTTCCCGACGAAGGCTCAGTGCTTTATTTACCGCAACTGGGGACTTGTAACTGCCGAAAAAATGGCAGAGGTACTTGAGGTTGATGAGGCGGTCGTGCTCCGTATGGCAGAGGAGATGGGACTTGATCTTTCGGTCGAAGTGATGCCCGAATGGCGGACGCGCGGATATATTACGCTCATCCGAAATTGCTGGCATCTTCTTGACTACGAGCAGCTGAGCGTGCTTCTCGATTGGTCGATGGAGTATCTGGCGTTTATCATCGAGGAGGAGGATTTTCTTTGGTACAAGCTCGGACGCTTTAAGGCGGATTCGGGACACCTGCGCGTCGAGGAGCTCGACGAGGAGGGCAAGAGAAGAACCGCCGAGATCTGCCGTATTACCAAGGAGATCTATGCCAATTCGCCCGAAACTGCCGTAAAGCCCTTTGATTTCTTCCAAAAGACGGTATTTTCGACGAGCGAAGCACCCGAAATGAAGACGAAAACGCGCTTCCTTTACTCCTATTGCGCGCTGTACGGTGATACCTTCTTTGACAAGAAGCTGATCGACGTTTCCTTCCCCGACGAGATGCTCCGCTCCTATCAGAGTATGGGCATCAACGGCATCTGGACTCAGGCGGTCATGACCAAGCTCGCTCCCTACGAATTTCTTCCCGAGCTGAGCGAGGGCTACGAGCAAAGACTTGAGGGAGTCCGCTACCTGATCGAAAAGCTTGCCCGCTACGGAATGAAGCTGTATCTCTACATCAACGAGCCCCGTACGCTCCCCTCGAAGCTTTTGGAGGATCGCCCCGATATTCGCGGACATATTTACGAAGAAATGGGAATTTCCTCGCTGTGTATCCGCACCGAGACGGTGCAGAAATATCTGCGCGAGAGCGTAGCGTTCTTGACCAAAAACGCACCCGGACTCGGCGGATTCTTTACGATTACCTCGTCCGAGAACCGCACGCACTGTATGAGCCACGTCAAAGATCCCCATCTCAATAATTGCCCTTACTGCAAGGGACATTCACCGGCGGAGAATTATGCGCTGGTCAATCAGCTGATCTGGGAGGGTGCTTCGTCGGTGAATCCCGAGATCGAGGTGATGGCATACGCGTGGGCGTGGAGAGAGGATGAGATGGAAACCGTTCGTCTTTTGCCCAAGGAGGTGAAGCTGCTGAGTGTCAGCGAAACCAGAAAACAAAAGACTTTCGCGGACGTAACGACCTTCGTTTCTGACTATTCGATTTCGATCGTGGGACCGAGTGAGATCTCGAAGAAACTTTGGCGCGAGGCGTCGGCAACGGGACACAAATCGGTCGCGAAAATTCAGGCGAACAACTCGTGGGAAATGTCGAGCGTACCGTATATCCCCGTATTTGAACAGCACTATGAGCATATTTCGGGCATTCTTGCTACGGGCGACGTCGAGAGCTTGATGTACACCTGGACACTGGGCGGCTATCCCTCTCCTGTTCTTGAAATGATCAAGCTGATGTGTGAAGAAGGCAAGGAAATTCCGACGTTGGACGAAATTTACGCAAAGCTTTTCGAGGGCGCGGACGTTGCGACGATCAGCCGCGCACTGCACCTTTTCTCCGAAGCATTTTCGGAATATCCCTTCTGCGTCAGAACCGCGTATTACGCACCGCAGACCTGCGCACCCGCCAACCCCCTGTACGCCGAGCCGACGGGCTTTGAGGCAACGATGGTTTGCAACCCTTACGACGATCTGACCAAGTGGAGAAATCTCTTCCCCGAGGAGCTCTTCGTCGATCAGATGCGCAAAATGTCCGAAAAATGGAGCGAGGGCTTTGAGATTCTCAAGACGGTCGATCGGTCGAAGAATCCCTATCTCGACGAGCTTTACGACGTCGCGGATGCCTGCAACGTCACCTTCCGCGGAGTTTATAACCAATGTGCATTTATCGCCACGGGACGCAAGACCGATGATTATGAGGACGTGCTCGAGGATGAAAAACGCTTGGCTTACGAGGCAATCGACCTGATGGCAAGAAACGCGACGATCGGTTACGAGTCGACGAACCACTATTTCTACACCAAGAGCAACCTGATGGAAAAGATCGTCAACTGCGAATACCTTGCGGAAAATCTGAAAAAGAAAAAGAACGCATCGCGTGCGTAAGATGCGTAAGAAATGAAAGGGAGGCGTGAGCGTTATGTTGAGAAAATTTTTGGCTTTGACACTCGTGGCAATGATGCTGTGTTCGGTTGTATCGTGCGCCGCGTCGAATGAAACGGAGGGCAATCCCACGGGAACGACCGAGGAGACAGAAACTACGGCCGCCGAGGATCAAAACCTCCCCGTTCCCCAACCTCAACCTTCCGACGGAACCGAGGGCGGGGACGAAGGAGAAAACGAAGGGAATCAAGAAGAACCGAAGGATCCTCCCGCACTCCCCCGTATGATCGATTTCGTTGTGGGATCGAAGGCGGAGTATACGATTGTCAGCGACTCGCCCGATTACGATACGATGGCGCAGCGCTTTGCAACGCGACTGACGCAAACGACCGGAGTTTCTTTCTTTGCCAAAAAAAGCGCAGACAAAAAATCGGTTTCGGGCAAGAAAATTCAGGTGGGCAAAAAGGTGTCTTCTCTCTTGAATGACGATGTGGTTTTGACCTACGACGGCATTCTCTCGGTGGTGGTTGGAAAAAAGATTCACATGAAGGCTCACCATAAGGATGCGGTACAGCGTGCGATGGATCAATTCGTCGCCGGTGTAGCTACAGGACAGGCAAAGCGCGACGAGAAGGGAAGCATTTCCTTCCAAGTCTCTGAGAAGGCGCTGTTCTTCTTCAAAAATCCCGAATGCTATGCTGTGGCGTCGCCCAAGCTGATGGGAGTGCCGCTTTCGGAGTTTGTGATCGTAATTCCCGAACATATCAATGCGAACGAGCAATATATGGCAAGACAGCTGATCCACGAGATCGGCTTGAAGACGGGAATTTTGCTGAAATACGTTACCGATCAAACGCCCACGGCGGAGCACGAGATCGTTCTCGGAAAAACCAACCGTGCCGCGAGTCAGACGCTCTACGCCACACTGGAGGACGGATATTACGTCGTCGAGGGAGTTGACGGAAGCGTTTACACCGCCTGTGACAATTATTTGGTGATGGACGACGCGCGCAAGGTGATTGCAAGTCTTTGCGCAGTGTCCGACAGTACCGAAATCAACTGCTCTGCAAAGCCCGATTATGCGGCCCAGATGATGACGAAGCCGAGCACCGACACGATTCGCGTGATGAGCTCGAACATTATTTGCGCGGCGGACGCCAATGCGGTCGAAAAATACGACGTCAACGGAACGACCTACCAGCTTCGCCTCGGCGTGCAGGGAAGAATGATTATGGATTATCTGCCCGATTTCGTCGGAATGCAGGAGATGCAGGAGAACTCGACCAACGGAATTCCAGCCTATATGCACACCGAGCTTCTCAAAACGGTGGGAAGCGAGTATTCTTTTGTGACTTACCCCGAGCTGAGCGCTACCCTGTATTGGACGCCTATTCTCTACCGCCATACCGTTTGGCAGATCGTGGAGCAGGACGTGCTCTCATCCGCCACCTTTGACAACGCAATGCACCGTTGGCAGTGGGCGGTCTTCTCGAGAATCGACAACCCCTCCGAAATGTATATCCTTTTGAATCTGCACTACCCCACGGGAAGATACGTTGCGGAGCAGTTGGCAGCCGCGGCGCTTGTCAACGAGCAGATTAAGATTTTGAAAGAGAAATATCCGAACGCCCCCATCTTCGTGACGGGCGACTTCAATGCTCGCTCGAACACAGAAACCTTTGCGGCAACCTTTGAGGGAACGGGATTTCTCACGGCAAACTCTTCCGCAAGCGCGATCGACCACGTCGTGTACGATCCGTCGCTTGTGACCTGCCTTGGCGCGAAATTTATTGAAAACGGATTGATCCATCTGACCTCGGATCACCGTCCCTTTATGGCGGACGTGCGAAGAACAGCATCTTAAAATCAAAAAATACGGCAGAGGAGCGCCAAGTCGCTCCTCTGCTTTTGTGTATTGTTTCAAAAAAAGAAAAATCAAATTGTTCAAAGTGCCGAAAAGCGTTCGATAAAACGAAAAAATCTTGATGTTTCTTGACAAGAAGAGAAAAAAATGATATACTTTTAAAGTAAATTGACAAACTGTCGTACTATGCTTTTTGCGAAAACGAAAGGGGGAACGGTACCGTGACGTTGCGAAAGATTTTGGCATTGACGTTGGCGGTGCTGATGACTCTTTCCTTTGCTTCTTGTAATTCGTCAGAGGAACCCAGTGCGTCGAAAACGACGAAAAAAGAACACCCCGTGGCTGACGTGACGCCACCGAAACCCTACGTGCCCGAAGAGGAGCTCATCGACGATTCGACGGCGAACTATTGGGTTGATCTCGTGGTGGCGGGTGCCGCGCAGTACACGATCGTGAGCGAATCGCAAGAGTACGATCTGATGGCGCAAAACTTTGGCTCTCGTATGGCGCTGAGCACTGGCGCAATGTTCGTTGTTAAAACGGCAGAACAAAAGAATTCTGCGACGGGCAAAATCATCTCGATTGGCAGAGAGCTGTCGCTCGTGATGGACGATCCAAAGCAGCTCACCTATAAGGGAAGTCTTTCTCTGCACATGGGGAAGACGATCTACCTGACGGGTCACGGCACCGACGGTGTGCAAGGCGCGATCGATAAATTTATGGAGGGTCTTCTCCCTGCTTACAAGCTGCGCGATGAGAATGGAAGGATTCATTTCAAAGCCCCCGACATTCGATTGTTTTTTCTATATAATCCGAGTACTTATATCAACACCGATCCCGTGGTGCTTGGCGTCGATCTTTCTAACTTCGTTATGGTCGTTCCTGAGAAGTCCAACGCGGCGGAGCAACTTTGTTTGAGATATTTGATTCAGAACATCGGTACAAAAACAGGTTGCGTGATGGCGAAGACCGACGATCGTACCGAAATGGCGGCGAACGAGCTTGTCTTTGGAAAAACGAACCGTCCCGAAAGTCAGGCGCTCTACAATGAGCTGGAAGACGGACAGTTTGCGGTGAAGAGCGTCGGCGGAAGTATTTACGTTGCTTACGATAATTACCTGGTAATGGAAGATGCATACAATGCTGTCTACGAGAGTGTGACGGGAAATTCCAACGAAAGAATCAATATTTTGGAGGCTCCCGATTACGCGTCGCAGATGCTCAAGAAAGAAAACGACTACTTCGTTCGCATTATGACATCGAATATCGTCTGCGCGGGCGACGCCGGTGCGGTGGAAAATTACGATATTGGCGGAATTAACTGTGAGCTTCGCGTAGGAATTCAGGGCGTAATGATTATGGATTACCTGCCCGATTTCGTCGGAATGCAGGAGATGCAGGAGGGAACGGTCAACCACATTTATTCGCTTATGCGCACCGACCTTCTGGCAACGGTGGGAAGTGAATATTCCTTCGTTAACTACCCCGAGCTGAGCACGGGAGAATATTGGAATCCGATTCTTTACCGTCACACGGTCTGGCAGATTGAGGCGCAGGACGTGATGGCTCCCGAAAACTTTGACAACGGAATGCACCGTTGGCAATGGGCGCTCTTTTCGAGAATTGACAATCCTTTCCAAAAATGCATTGTGATGAATCTTCACTATCCTACGGGAAGATATCCCGATCTACAGCTCTCGGCGGCATACACCGTCAATGAGGAGATCAAGCATTTGCAGGAGATCTACCCGAACGTTCCCGTATTTCTGACGGGAGACTTTAATGCCCGACCGGGCACCGATGCGTTTGACTCGACCTTCGAGGGCACGGGGCTCGTTACTGCAAATCGAGACACGGGCGCAATTGACCACGTGGTTTACGATTCGTCGCGCGTATCGTGCAGGGGGTCAATGTTTATCAACAACGGCTATATCGCGAAGAGCTCGGACCACCGACCTTTCTTTGCGGATGTGTTGTTTTAACGTTGTGTGTTATGAATGGTAATTTATAATATGAAATATAACGAAAGTAAGGAGAAAAAAGCTGTGAAAAACGTAATGAAAAGAGCGTTGGCTCTCATGATCGTTTTGGTGATGCTCTTAACACTGGTTGCGTGTGTAACGGATGAGAGCGAACCTGCCGTATCTGATAGCGAGGAAACCACCACCGAGCCGACTGATAACAAGGGGGATGAAACTCCCGACGATCAAAATGGGAACAACAACCAAGGCGGCGACGATAACCAAGGTGGCGATGACAACCAGGGTGGCGATGACAACCAGGGTGGTGACGACAACCAGAACAATATTGAACCGACGCCTCCCCCTGTTGGAAAAGATTTTGTGCTTGTAAAGGACGGAGTTGCGCAATTTGCGGTTGTTTCGAAGAATAAGGCATACGGTTACGATACGATGGCGCAGAATTTTGCAGACGCTTTGCGCGGAAAGACGAGTGCGCAGTTCACCGTAAAGAAATCGGCGTCTTCCTCGGAAAAGGCACTCTTCATCGGTGCGGAACCCTCTTCTTTCTTGTCGGCGGCCGAACTTCTTTGGCTGACCTATGACGGATACTTGCTTCGTGAGATCAACGGAAATATTCACCTAACGGCATACACCAAAGCAGGTGTGCAGAAGGCTCTCGATGAGTTGGTGAACGCGATTACTGACGAAACAATTACGATGGACGGCACGAAGCTGACGGCAACGATTCCCGGTGCTACGCTGACCATCTATAATCCCGAATATGCAATGAGAAACGCAACATTGCTTGGTAAGCCCATTTCGGATTTTGAGATTGTGTTGCCTAAGGATTATTCTGTTATTGAACGCTTTGCGGCAGAGAGTCTCATTGCGCAGATCGGTCAGGATACGGGCTACAAGCTTGAATACATCAAGGATAGTGTGAATCCTACAAAGCCTTATCGCATCGTGCTCGGAGAAACGTCTCTTGAATACAGTGCAACGCTTTACGGTGACCTTGCGGCAAATTCCTACCGAATTAAGAGCAATGGTAACGACATTTACGTTGCATACGCAAACTATCTTGTTTCCACTGAATTTCAAGCAGGAATTCGTGCGCTGTATGCGGAAAATTCCTCTGCGGAAATCGACGTAAACAAGAGCTTTGATTATTCCGAGTATAAGCTTGAAAAGAATACCACCGAAGCGAAAGATCCGAACAAGGTGGTTCGTATTATGACCTCCAATATCGTAGCCCCCGGCGACGAGAACGGACAGAAGGATATTGAAAAGAAGTATGGCGTAACTTGGCAGGATCGTATGAAGATTCAGGGTGAAGTGATTATGACGTATCTCCCTGACTTTGTTGGCTTCCAGGAACTCCAGCAGGGAGATGTAAATGGCGTTCGTGCCTTTGCGCATACAGAGATTCTCAAGACCATCGGAGAAGAGTACGAATTTATTTATTATGATGAAGTGTCGAAGTCTTCTCATTATACGCCGATTGCATATCGAAAGAACGTATGGCAGGTAGAAGAAAAAGCGGTATCTAGCAACCTCTCGAACAATCATATGCATCGTTGGCAGTGGGTGCTTTTCTCGATGATCGACGATCCCGCGACCACCGAGGATGAATCTGAAATTCAGTATATTGTTATGAATCTCCACTATCCGATCAGCTCGATGTTGACCGAGAGAGATAAGGCGGGCGGGGAAGTTCACGCTGAATTCCAACGCCTTAAGGAACTCTATCCCGATATTCCGATCTCTATTATAGGTGACTTTAATGCCGCATACGGTTCTCCGCTCTTCAATTTGACGATTGGTGCAAATGAAGAAGGAATTGCGGACACCGATCTTAAGACGGCATATATGGCAACGACGGATAAGCTGAACGACATGGCGTCGATCGACCATATTTTGGTTGAGAACGATGACGTGACGGTATTTAACTACCGTGTCGTCAATAACGGTTACATCCATATGAGCTCCGACCACCGTCCTGTGGTTGCAGATATTCATATTGGCAAGATCGTTCCTTCCACTCCCGGTCCTGATATTCCTTGGGGAGATGGTACGGTACAGAATCCTTAAGCTTGCAAAAAACATAACATTTTTGGCGGAGCGCTCGTGCGCTCCGCTTTTTTTACTCAAGTTAAGGGAAAAACGCTCGCTTTAGTCTGCTAAAACGTTTTGAAAACCGAACGCTTTTTGAGCCTTGTGAGGTATGCTGAAAAGGAGAAATCGAATTTTTGCAACCTTTGTTGAAAATAAACGAAAAAAATAAGTGCAAAATGACCAAAATCGTGCAAAAGAAATCGTTCAAACCGCTGAAATGTAATTAGTTTGTGTAGTATTATTGACATTTTTTTGGATGTTTGCTATAATTATTATAACGAATCAACCGAACGTTGATTTCCATGATACGCTTGTTTTTATCATGAAAAAATATTTAAGAAAGGAAACATATTTATGAGAACAAGTATCAAAAAGGCGTTATCTCTGATCGTAGTTCTCGTAATGCTTCTGACGATGATTCCCGCAGGAATGATCTCCGTCAGCGCAAACGAGGCTCCCACGATCGACCTTAGCAACTATGACAGTGCTGAGGAATACGTGATCAATAACCTGGCAGACTGGGAACTGATCGCGGCATCCGACAAAGACTTTGCGGGCATCGTAGTTAAGCTCGCAACCGACATTGATGCAGGCGGATATACCGACCTGCTCAGACCCGAGAACCTCACGCTTGAGGGAGCTCCCGCTCGTCGTAACGGCGTAAAGCCCACCTCGGGATTTGAAGAGGCTTCGACCTTCGCAGCAACCTTCCCCACGCTCTTCAAAGAGTTCGCAGGAACCTTTGACGGACAGGGACATACCATTAAGAACGCAAGAATCGAAGAAGGCTTGATCGCAGCTGTCACCGGTGACGGCGCAGAGATCATCAACGTTAACATCGACAACGTTATCGCTTCCGACTTCGTTGACTACGTTGAGTTCGGTATCGTTGTAGGTAAGGCAGAGGGCTCGCTCAAGTTTGAGAACGTTCACGTTACCAACGGCTTGATCCCCTGTAACACCTTCAACTCGATGCACTTCAACGCAGGCGGCGGCTTCCTCGGACTTGCTGACGCAGCAGGCACCGACGTTACCGATGCTTGCCTCGTAATCGAGAACTGCTCGATCGACGCAAGTGTTGCAGTTTCGGGTGACCACGGTTCGTTCGGTGAGCCTCCTCACGGAACGGGTATTCTGGTTGGTACCGTATACCCCAGCTTCGACGTTGAGATCAACAACGTTGTTGTTAGCGGTGACTCCAAGCAGTACTCCGGCTTTAACGGCGCAATCGGTCTTCTCCACGTTGGCGAAAACAGATACTGCGAGATCACGAACGTAACCGTTCAGAATGCTGAGTTTGAGCTTACCACCACCTCGTTGACCCAGGGAATGATTTCGTCCGGTGCCCTCATCGGTGTGCTTTCTCCTCACAGTGGTGCATACATTAACATTGACAAGGTCAACGTTGTTGACGTTCGCATTGACACGCTTGTTGCATCTCTCGGTGGTCTGATTGGTTGTATCCAGTCTTACAACTCCAACCGTGCACTCACCAACTTCAAGTTGGCTGATATTCCCGTTATCGGTGCAGAAATCAATATTTCGAATATTTACACGAATGCAGTATTGCACCAGATGGGTGGTACTGCAACGAACCCCGAGCGTTACTCGTACGTTGGCGGTCTGATCGGACAGCTCGGCGAGGGTGACTCCAATGGTGATAACCTCGGTCGTTTCTTCCGTGGTGACGTTAACATTTACAACTGCTACATTGAGTCCACCGTAATGGCAGGATGTGTCATAGAGCTTCAAAACAAATATGAAGAGGGCGCAGGCGGTGTCTTCGGTATCCTTTCAATGCCCGCCGCTGAGATCTACCTTTCCGACACGATCGTAGACGTAGCATTCCCCTACAACAAGATGGTTGCTGCGATGGAATACACGGACTACAGTGAAGATGAAAACAGCGATGCATATAAGCACAATATGGCAGCAAACGAGGATAACATCCGTCAGGTTGGTATCATCTCCTATGCAGGTCACACCCGTCTGAAGGCAGTTGTTCCCGGATACAGTGCTACGGATAACTGTGATGACAAGTATAAGCCCGGCGCTGACAAGTACTATGAGATTTACCTCTACGTAGAGGACGTTGTTACCACCGTTCAGGAAAATTCTCCCGCAGTTTGTCACCTTAACCGTAAGAGCGGTATCCACTACAACGGCGTTGACGTTCAGTGTGGTGACTTCACCGGTAGTGCAGCTGCAAAGGCTCAGGCCGTTAACCACGCTCACTTTGACGAAGGTATCGCAAAGGTTCTTCCCGCAGAAGCAAAGCAGATGGTGAAGTTCGATGAGAACGGCTTCGTTGATGCAGTTCTCGGTTCTGTAGCAGCTCCCGTTGAGGCAGTTCAGGTTTCTGCAGTAGCAGACGGCAAGGCAAACATCCGTTTCGTAGGCTTCGCAGCTGTTGAGTCGGCAGACGCAGTTGGCGCAGTCGTTGTGATCGGCGACAAGATGTTCACGTTTGACAACGTAGCACTTCTTGACGAAGTAAACGCAGCAAACGGCGTTGACGCTTACACGACGAAGGACTTCGGCGCGAAGAAGCTGATGGCTGTAACGATTAAGAACGTTCCCGTAGGAACCGAAACCACAGTTGCATGGGCATTCACCTACAAGATCGGTGAGAGAGTAGTTACCGGTAACGTTGAGGCAGGTGTTCTCGCAGCTGACGGAACCTTCAGCGCAGTAGTTGAATAAGCACCAAACACCACGAAAAACTGAAACACATCATAATAATGAAAAAATCCTTTGCGGAATGCAAATTCCGTAAAATCATATGGAGGAAAACTAATGAATAAGCATTTACGTATATTGATTGCTATTCTGTTGGTGGCTGTTATGGTGCTTGGCGTGGTTGGATGTGCAGGAGATCCTGCAGACACCGACGAGCCCACCGAAACGACGACGGCAGCACCTGCTGGTGGCGATGATAACAAAGATAATAATGGCGGCAATAATGGCGGCAATAATGGCGGCGACAATGGCGGCAACAATCCTACGCCTCCCGCACCCGGCCCCGGCGGAGACGATGATGTAGTTGTTTCCGGTGACGGCATCAAGATTCTCGGTCTGAGAAACGCAAACGTAGGTTACGAGGGCGGTTACTGGTTTGACTGGGCAGGATCTGGTATGATCATGAACATTAACCTCACGGACGGAAACGTAATCCTCGGATTCACTACGACCGGCGAAGTAGATAACGAGATCTACTTCTACATCACGGTAGACGGCGCAGCATACGGTGACGACGGCTACGAGGCAATCGACACTGCAATGGACGAAGCATCCATCATTCTTGAAGGACTGAGTGCAGGCGAGCACACGATTGAGATTGTTAAGGTAACCGACGTTAAGGTAGCATCGGCACATCTGACGGCAATCGAGTTCAACGGAACATACGGTTCTTCTCTGGTTGACAACGAATTTGTTGTTGAGTTTGTTGGTGACGGACTGACGACTGGTCAGGGACTGGGCGCGAACGGCGACGTAACCAAGGCATACGCTTGGGCAGTAGCAAACGCCCTGGAAGCTGATTACTCGATCGTTGCTACCGAGGGTGCAACCGTTGTATCGGCAATTGCTGACTACACGAAGGCATCGCTCCGCAACACGGAGATCGCATACAAGTTCCATCGCGCAGCAGACGTTGTTGTTATCAACATCGGTGCTGAGGATTACATCATCGACCAGGCAAACAGCGAGAACAACGCTGAGGCATTCCAGGCTTCGTACGAGGCACTGATTGCAAAGGTTCGCACTTGGAACCCCAACGCAAAGATTCTTTGCGTATACGGTGCAACCGCAGGTTATGATGCAGCAGTTCAGGCAGCAGTTACGGCAGCAGGCGGCGAGGCTAAGGGCGTTTACACGCTGGCTCTCACGGCAGCAGCAGGCGAAGCTCCTACTGTAGAAGAGAATGCAGCATTTGCTACGGCAATCACTGCAAAGATCAACG